>JADJTG010000012.1:0-300000 GCA_016711285.1 Sphingobacteriales bacterium | reverse complement strand
GACCACGCCTTTTGGCTGTAAAAAGAAGCCAACAAAGCGAATAAAAACAATAAGTTTTTTTTCATTCTCAATAGAAAGAGGTGTTTTGTGAAAAAAAATAGATAGTTGCTTGTTATTTATTTTATCACACATCTACAAATGTAGGGTATATTTGGATAACAGCATATATTTTAGCCTAAAAAAAACACTTTTTTCTAAAATTATACATTATAACTTACTTTATCACAACGTATTATATAATTTATGATAAGGAATAGCACGTTCAATCATATTCTTTCAGCAAACAGATATTAGAGAATGTTTTTCAAAAAACATTATTTTTTTCTACAGCCCGCTACATTTCATGTACTTTTGAAACTTGAAAAACAGCACAATTATATAAGATGAAGCAATTGAAACTGAATAATGATATTGTAGCCAACAATAAAAAAGCAGATTTTCAGTATTTTTTGGTACAAACTTTTAAAGCAGGTATTGTACTCACCGGCACTGAGGTAAAATCGGTGCGGTTGGCGCGTGTCAATATGAGCGATGCTTATTGCTACTTTAAAAAAGAGGAATTGTGGCTAAAAAACCTGCACATTGCTGAGTATTCCTTTGGGAATTATGCCAACCACGCGCCTTTGCGCGAACGAAAATTGTTGTTAAAAAATAAAGAGCTACGCCGCCTGCAAGCAAAAATCAAAGAGCGAGGCTTTACGATTATTCCGGTGCAAATGTTTATTTCGGAGCGAGGCTTGGTAAAAATAGAAATTGCCCTTGCCAAAGGAAAGAAAAGTTTTGACAAACGCGATACCATTAAAGACCGCGAAGCCAAAAAAGATGTGGAGCGTATGCTGAAAAAATATCGTTGATACGCGTAAATACAAATTTTGAAATTGATTATTTGTTTCTGCTGTGTAGGCAAAATTGCTGCTATTATTAAAATAGAAAAGGCATAGCATTTATCAAAAACCTGCATTTGAAACAAAACTTTAAATGGTATTGTATTGTTATGGGTTTTAAATATTTATGCCCGTGCATATTTATTTTTTATATTTTTAAAAAAAATCATATACTCTTTGTCTTTATGCAATATCGCAAACTCGGAAAGTCAGGCTTATTGGTCAGCGAATTATCATTGGGTTCGTGGCTCACCTTTGGCAAGCAAATAGAAGATAAACTCGCTGAACAACTAATGGTACAAGCCTACGAATCGGGCATCAATTTTTTTGATAATGCCGAAATTTATGCTCAAGGCGAAAGCGAGCGCGTGATGGGGCGCATTTTGAAAAAAACGAACTGGGATCGCAGCAGTTATTTGGTGAGTAGCAAGGTATTTTTTGGCAGAGGCGACCGCCGCCCCAATATGACGGGCTTGAGCCGCAAACACATCACCGAAGCCTGCCACGAAGCTTTGCGCCGTCTGCATGTAGAGTATTTGGACTTATATTTTTGTCACCGCCCCGATAAAAATACGCCTATTGAAGAAACCGTATGGGCGATGAATATTTTGATACAACAAGGAAAAGTATTGTACTGGGGTACTTCGGAGTGGTCGGCACAGGAAATTACCGAAGCCCACGCCGCCGCCGAACGCTATCGCCTCATTCCTCCTTTAATGGAGCAGCCGCAATACAATATGTTTCATCGCGAGCGTTTTGAAGTAGAATATAACCAATTGTACAAAAATTTCGGCTTGGGTACTACGATTTGGTCGCCTTTGGCTTCTGGTATTCTCACCGGAAAATACAACGATGCCGCTCCCACCGACACACGCCTGAGTATGGACGGATTAGAGTGGTTGCGCGACCGCGAACTCACCGAAAAACGATTAGAGATAGTACGCCGCCTTACAGCAACCGCCAGCGAGGCAGGGCTTACTATGACAGAGTTGGCACTACTGTGGTGTTTGCACAATCCGAATGTGAGTACGGTTATTTTAGGAGCTTCCAAACTATCGCATCTGAGCGACAACCTGAAAGTGTTGGATAAAAAATTGCTTTATACTGAAGATGTAGCAGCACAGGTAGAAAACATTTTAGCCAACAAACCGGCTTTTCCGCAATTTTAAACCTCTGCTTTCTTTATAACAAAGCACCCTGCAAAAAAAGATATACTCTTATATGAAGATTGGAATTGTTTGTTATCCTACCTACGGTGGGAGCGGCGTAGTAGCTACCGAATTGGGCATTGCTTTGGCACGGGCAGGTCACGATGTGCATTTTGTATCCTATAAACAACCTTTCCGTTTATTTCATTTCTACGAAAATATCACCTTTCACGAAGTCACCTTTGCCGATTATCCTTTATTTGAGTATCCGCCCTACGAAACCGCCCTCGCCAGCAAATTGGTAGATACCGTAAAATTCAGCAAATTAGATGTATTGCACGTACACTATGCCATTCCGCACGCATCGGCGGCTTTTTTAGCTAAGAGCATCTTGCGCGAAGCGGGTATTCATATTCCGGTAATTACTACCTTGCACGGTACGGATATTACTTTGGTGGGCAAAGACCCCACTTATGCACCGGTGGTGGCGTTTTCTATTAATCAGTCTGACGGAGTAACGGCAGTGTCGGAGAGTTTGCGCCAACAAACCTTTGATATTTTTTCCATTCGCCGCCCTATTGCAGTGATACCCAATTTTATAGATTTAGATATTTTTAAAAAATCAGATAAAAATCATTTCAAAAAAGCTATTGCCCCCAACGGCGAAAAAATCCTCATTCATACGTCCAATTTCCGCGAAGTGAAGCGTGTAGATGATGCGTTGCATATATTTTATAAGGTGCGCGAGCAAGTGCCTTCCAAATTGTTGCTGGTAGGTGATGGACCGGAGCGACAAAAAGCCGAAAAACTGTGCCGTGACTGGGGCATTTGCGAAGATGTTCGTTTTTTGGGCAAGCAAGATGCTATCGGCGATTTGCTGGCGGTGAGCGATTTGTTTTTGTTGCCTTCGGCGAGTGAGAGTTTCGGATTGGCGGCTTTGGAGGCGATGGCTTGCGAAGTACCCGTTATTTCGTCCAATGCGGGTGGTATTCCCGAAGTAAATATACACGGCGTGACGGGTTTTTTGCGCGAAGTAGGCGATATAGAAGCAATGGCAAAAGACGCAGTGACCCTGCTCAAAGACGAAGATTTATTGCAACAATTCAGCCGCAATGCTTTGGAACAGGCACAGCGTTTTGACCAAAAAAATATCGTGCCTTTGTACGAGTCTTTTTACAGCGAAATTATAGCTACTTCGGCGGTTCAGTTTTCATAATTTTTTTCTTTCGCTTCCATCTTATACGGTATGCTCGTTATCTGCCATACTTTTGCACGCACAGAGAAGCGTTTTTTTTATAAAATATCGTGTATTTTTTTGATTCTGTTTGTAAAAATTAAAAAAAACAGTACATTTGCATCGCAATTTTAACATGGTGGGTGTAGCTCAGTCGGTTAGAGTAGTGGTTTGTGGTACCATTGGTCGTGGGTTCGAACCCCATCATCCACCCTTTTTTCCAAATGTCAATCTATATTCATATAGATTGACATTTTTTATTGCTGCAAATGAAGAAATACAATTTCTTTCACGTCAAATGCTTCTATGCCGCCATTGAGTACAGTTATTTGTAATTTTCCCTGTGCATCAACACCTTCTATTTTTCCTTTGAATACAGTATTGTCGCGCTTGCGCTCAAAAAAAAGCCACTGCTGATAGCCCCACAAAACCGCATAGTAATCTGCCAGTACAGTATTCCAAGCCGCCGCTTTGAGTTGCAGATAGCGTGCTTCTATACCCGCACAAAGATTTTGTATGAGTGGCAGAAGTTCCTGTTGTATGCCGCTCTCTATGTACAGCGAAGTGGCATAGGGCAACGCCTCCCCAAAATCGCGCTGATTGACATTGATACCGATACCTACCACACAACGCGCCCAATTCCCGCCGCTGCCTACTATATTTTCCAGCAAAATACCGCCTGTTTTTTTTCCTCCTGCCGTATAAATATCATTCGGCCACTTGATAAAAAGAGTCGTTTCGGGATATAGCTCCGCCAAACTGTCGCGTATGCCCACCGCCACCGCCACCGACAAGCGGAAAGCAGCAGAAAGCGGCAGAAATTTGGGATACAACACCACACTGAAAGTCGCATTTTCGCCGTCTTTGCTTTGCCAGCAACTACCGCGCTGCCCACGTCCCGCCGTTTGCCGTTTAGCCCAAAATACCGCACCTTCCGGCACATCAATAGCCTGTAAAGCCACATCATTGGTAGAGGTTATTTCGTCATATTCTTTCCAATAATTTCCAATAAAAAGTCTATCTTTGCCAAGCTTATACATATCATTTTACTTTGTGGTTGTAAAAATATTCGTGTTTCCGAAAAAATAATTATTTTTCATCAACGATTTAGCACTTGAAAGTGTTATATCTATCTATTTTATCAAAATAATAAAAACGTATTATAACTGATTGAAAGCAAAAAAATTAGCCCAACCCTCCTCTGCATATCTTTCGCCCTTACCTTCCTTTTATTATAGAAGGTATTCAGGATATAAAAGGCGTTCATACTGTATGTTTAGATGTAAGTCATATTCCCGATGCCGTTTGTAAACAATTTGTGATTTGCGAAGGAACTTCTACTACACATGTACGCGGTATCGCCGGTAGCATAGAAGAAAAAATAAAAAAACAATTTGGCGAAAACCCTTTCAGCGTAGAAGGCACACGCGGCAGTGAGTGGGTCATTTTGGATTACATAGAAGTCGTTGTTCATATATTTTTGAAAGAGAAAAGAGACTTTTATCAATTGGAAGAATTGTGGAGTGATGCCGTAACAACGAATTACGATACACCGCCGCCTGCTGCTGCAATACATATTCGTGGCACTAAATCGCAAAAATAATTTTGAAAATTATTTTTTTATTGAACAAAATATCCCTAAATTGAATTGTTGTACATTGAAAAATGCTGCAAGCCTGTAATTTGAATATTTAAAATGTTGAATCAAAATAATAATAATAACAACAACAATACAGACCCGTCTAATCGCGACAATAAATCACAATTCAATTATTATTGGGTATATGCTATTGTCGTGTTGGGTTTTTTAGCTTTGATGTTCTCCCCTTTTGAGCATCAGGTAAAAGTCATTGAGCCACAAAAATTTTTCAGAGAAATGCTTCCCAATGGCGATGTCAGTAAAGTTACCATCGTAAATAAGGAGTTGGTAGAAGTGTTCTTAAAAGAAGCGGCACTCTCACAGCCTCAATATCAAGATGTAGCACATAATAGCCTCAATGCTCCCAATATGGGACCTCACTATCAATTTGAGATAGGCTCTATTGATGCTTTTGAGCAGCAACTGGCAACCATACAAACACAACTCAACAACAAAGAATTTGTCGGTGTTCGTTATGAAACCCGCACCGACTGGCGTGCCGGTTTTATCAGCTATATCCTGCCTATTCTTATTTTGGTGGGGCTGTGGGTGTTTTTGATGCGGCGCGTGGGCAATACGATGGGCGGTGCAGGCGGACAAATTTTTAACATCGGAAAATCAAAAGCCACCCTTTTTGATAAAGATATGGCGGTAAATATAACCTTTGATGATGTTGCCGGTTTGGAAGAAGCTAAAGAAGAAGTAATGGAAGTGGTAGATTTTTTGAAAAATCCGAAAAAATATACCGCTTTGGGGGGCAAAATACCAAAAGGTTGTTTGCTCGTGGGACCCCCGGGTACCGGAAAAACCCTCATCGCCAAAGCAATGGCGGGCGAAGCCAAAGTACCTTTTTTCTCTATTTCAGGCTCCGATTTCGTAGAAATGTTTGTGGGCGTGGGAGCTTCGCGGGTACGCGATTTGTTTAAGCAAGCACGCGAAAAAGCACCTTGCATTATTTTCATTGATGAAATAGATGCCATCGGTCGGGCACGCGGCAGAAATGCTATGCACGGCAACGATGAGCGCGAAAATACATTAAACCAATTGTTGGTAGAAATGGACGGCTTCGGCGGCGAAAAAGGAGTAATTATGATTGCTGCCACCAACCGCCCCGATGTGTTGGATTCGGCGTTGTTGCGTCCGGGTCGCTTCGACCGCCTCATTTCCATTGACCGCCCCGACCTCAAAGCACGCGAAAAAATCTTCAACGTACACCTCAAACCCATCAAAACTGCTCCTGATATTGATGGCGAAAAGTTGGCAGCACAAACACCGGGATTTGTGGGTGCGGATATTGCCAATGTATGCAACGAAGCCGCTTTGATTGCTGCTCGCCGCGACAAATCGCAGGTGGATATGAAAGATTTTCAAGATGCCATAGACCGTTCTATCGGCGGTTTGGAAAAGAAAAATAAAATTATATCGCCCGAAGAGCGCGAAATTATCGCCCACCATGAAGCCGGACACGCCATTTGCGGTTGGTTTTTGGAACACGCCGACCCTTTACTCAAAGTGAGCATTGTGCCGCGCGGTGTAGCGGCTTTAGGATATGCACAGTATTTGCCCAAAGAACAGTATTTGTACAATACCGAGCAATTATTGGACGAAATGTGCATGACACTCGGCGGACGTGTGGCAGAAGATATTATTTTCAATAAAATATCTACCGGCGCACAAAACGATTTGGAACGCATTACCAAATTGGCATACGCGATGGTTACAATTTACGGAATGAACGACCAAGTGGGTAATGTATCATTTTATGATGCACAAGCCGAATATACTTTTGATAAGCCCTATTCCGAAGCTACTGCCGAAATAATTGATAAGGAAGTACGCAAACTGATTGATTCGGCATACCAGCGCACCAAAAGTTTATTATCTGCCAAAAAAGCAGAATTGATTTTGGTAGCGAAGGAATTATTGGATAAAGAAATTATTTTTAAATCAGATTTAGAGAGGCTCATAGGTACACGCCCTTTTGATATGCCGGCTCCGGCAATAGCCGCAGTTTAAGAAAACAAAAACGGACAAACAAAATCCCCACAGAGCATATTCTTCTGTGGGGATTTTTTGTTTATCCGCAGTACATTCTTTTACTTTTCTCTTAAAATAAACTCCGTTCTACGATTTTGAGCACGCCCCGTTTCCGTGCTGTTGTCTGCGATAGGTTGGCTTTCGCCTTTGCCGCTGTATTGCAAGCGAGCAGCAGCTATGCCTTTTTGTACCAAGTATTCATAAACGGCTTTGGCGCGATTTTCCGACAATGCCAAGTTGGCTGCATCATCGCCAACATCATCAGTATGCCCTATAATTTGCACCGATAAACCGCTTTTTTTTTTCAGCAAATCCACCATTTTATCCAATTCTATAAAAGAAGCTGTTTGCAATTGATACGAATTGCTGGCAAAAAATACATTGTGCAGTGTAATGTGTGTTTCTTGTGCGGGAGTACCTACCTGTGGCAATGGTTCTAAAGCAATTTTTAATTCGTAGGGCTGCTGAAAGTCCACTTTCTCCAAAGCAAAATTGGCAGAATACAAAGCGTAATTCGTTTTTTGAACATTGCACAAATAATTTTTACCCACCGGCAAAGTCACCAAAAAAGTACCATCGGTGGCATCGCTCATTTTGCGGGCAGTGGCGATATTGCTACCCAAATCTATAATTTCTACTTCGGCGGCAAGCGGCTTTTGTGTGGCGGCATCTACTACGGTCGCTTTTACATAAGTAACAAATTCGGGGCGTGCTGCTTGCGGCAATTCAAAATAAAACAAATCAATGCCCGCACTGTCCGTCATTGAACCGAAAAAGCCGTATTTGCCGTCCGGTGTTATCACCAAGCTATTTTCGTTGTTTTCGGTGTTGATAGGATAGCCCAAATTTTCGGGCTTGCCCCATTTGCCGTCTATGGAGCGTGTCACTTTAAAAATATCCGCATCGCCCATTCCTATATGCCCTTTGGAAGAAAAATAAAGCGTTTTTCCGTCGGGGTGCAAAAAAGGGCACTGCTCATCAAAAGCCGTATTAATGGCTTCTCCTAAATTTTCGGGTTGTTGCCAAGCGTTGTTTTTAAGACGACTCACCCACAAATCGCGACCACCTTTGCCGCCCGGGCGGGTAGATGAAAAAAACAATTCTGTTCCATCTGCCGACAGGCAAGGCTGCGACTCCCAAGCCGGCGTGTTGATAGGAGTGCCGATATTGCTCGGTTTTACCCACTCATCGCCTACACGATACGAATAATAAATATCAAAACCGCCCTCTGCACCTTTACGGTCGGCAGCAGCAAAAAAGAGGCGTTTTCCATCAACCGAAATATTCAATGCACCTTCGCTGTATTCGGTATTGATAGGCTCGCCAAGGCTGTAAGCGGTATCGTACAAATAAGCACCTGAAGTATCCTGCTGGCAATAGAAAAAATCTTCCTTTTGAGCTGCGCCCTTACCTACGCGCCGCGTGAAAAGCAGCAGGGAAGCATCGGCGGTGAAAGTCGGCAAATATTCATCTTGCAGTGTATTGACATTTTTTCCCAAACTCATCAGTTTCAAAGGAGCTTTGCCGCGTTTGGCATCTAAGCGAAAATTACACGCTTTTATCTTATCATTCAGTTCCTCCACCATTTTGGGCGGTGCGGTTTTGTGGTCTATCGCCATTTGAAAATAACGAATGGCTTCGGGATAATTTTGCTCCACCATATAGGTTTTTCCGATATGATTATAAGCGTGGTGCGCCTCTTCGGGTTTCATCTCGGCGATTTTGAGGGCATTTTCTCTGGATTCCGGCAATTTATTAAGCTCCGCCTGCACCTTCGACAACAGTTTGAACGCTTCATAATAATCGGGGTATTCCTTGACGGCTTTGAGCAAAGCAGTTTCGGTTTCAGCTTTTTTTTCTGCTAAATAAGCAGTGTTAGCTTGTTCAAAAAATTTATAAGCCTTGGGCGGCACGGCATTTTTTTGGGCAGAAAGCGACAACTGTACAAAACATAAAAAGCTCAACACGATAAAAAAATATTTTAACATATCTGATTTATGGATATTTTTTGTTGATGATTAAGATACCTGTTGCATAAGAGCGTTTAAAAAGAACGCGGCAGTTTTTCAAATTTGGCAAGTTTTTCGGTATGTTCAAAAGTCCACACATAATCCATCAGCTCGTTCAGCTCGTGGATAAAAATGCTCTGTTGCTCTGGAGACATTTTTTTTATCTTTTTTTCAATAATTTGTATGCGCTTGATAATATAAGAGGAAAAAGTAAAACAGCGATCTCTGCTAAAACCGCCGAGTGCCAAGCCGTGCCGCCGAAAAGCCTCTGCCAGCATATACACAGTGAGTTGTATTTCTCCTACGCTGTCTTTGGTGGTTTGTGCATGCTCGGTGATGCGGGCGTTGATGGAGCGCATATCCATCAACAAATAACCCGGCGAATAAAACTTCTCGGTTGTGGGCAGTTCTTTATCAATAAGGGCATACACTTTTTGTATGCGATTTTCAATGGTTTCCCTTTTTTCCAATAATTCAAAGGTGAGCCTCCTGATCATTTTGTCGTCTTTGGCAATATAACGAAACAAAAGTTTGTTTTTTTCGCTATCGGGCAAATATGTAATAGCCAATTTTAATTCATCAGATAAAGCCATATTTTTATTTTATAATGTCGGTTAAAATGTTTTTGGTAAAATGATAAACGGTTTTGGCACAAGAATATTGAAAAAAAACAAATGCTTTCCAATGTATTTTGTTATGGTAAATATAACGTTTTTTTCTTGTTTATTTGCTTTCATCAAGAATATATAGAGCAATAATATTTGTATCAAAAAAAGATTTTTTTTCAAATTTCAGCAAAATATAATGTATCTTGGCTTATAAAAAACATTTTCGCGCTGTATGATAGACCTCGTTGCGCTATCTATTCCTGTTTTTTTTCTGCTGATAGGATTAGAGCTGATGATACAAAAAATGTCGCATACCGAACTGTATCGCTTCAACGATGCTTTGAGTAATATCAGTTGCGGTATTGTGCAACAAATTGTGGGTGTATTGGCAAAAACACTTTTGATAGGTTTATACATTTATTTGTACGAATATCATCGCTTGCTCACCATTCCCGACCAGTGGTGGAGCTATGTGCTGTTGCTCTTCGGTGTCGATTTTTTTTATTATTGGTTTCATCGCTATGCCCACGAAATCAGTTTTATTTGGGGCACGCACGTTGTACATCATCAAAGCGAAGAGTATAATTTGTCGGTGGCACTGCGGCAGTCGGCATTTCAGGGTTTTGTTTCGGTATTTTTTTATTTGCCTTTAGCCTTGCTGGGATTTTCGCCTCTGGCATTTATATTCATCAGTTCCATACAATTGCTGTATCAATTTTGGATACACACCAAAGCCATCAACAAAATGCCCGCTTGGTTTGAGTATATTTTCAATACGCCTTCGCATCATCGCGTGCATCACGGCGTAAATCCCGAATATATAGACAAAAATCACGGCGGCACTTTCATTATTTTTGACCGTATGTTCGGCACTTTTCAGGCGGAGGCTGCTCCGGTGGTCTATGGCGTGAGCAAACCTTTGGCGAGTTGGAATCCGGTGTGGGCGAATTTTGACTACTACCTCGATTTGGCAAAAGAATGGCAGTTGATGCCCACTTTGGGCGACAAAATCCGTTTGCTCCTCGACAAACCCGGGTGGCGACCTGCTACTTTGGGCGGCTCGTATCAGGTGCAGCCCATCACACCCGAACAACAACACAAATACAATCCCGCTTATCCACAAGCTCTCAATTATTATTTGCTGGCGCAATATATTTTACTGCTTGTCGGTGCTTCGGGATTTTTGTTTGCTGCACCCCATTTGAGCAATTTTCAAAAAATATTATTGGCAATACCGCCTGTGTGGGCAACTATGAACGTAGGCGTTTTGATGGAAAATAAAAGTTGGGCTGCACGCTCCGAATATATGCGTCTGCTGAGTATTTCCGTTTTTTTATACATCGCCATACCGCCCACCGACAACAATACTTATTATTTATTGTTGTTTTGGAGTGCTGCAATGCTGTTGTCTTTATTTTGGTTTTATGCAGTTCAACACAGAAAATACCGCTCCTCCTGATTTCGCTCCCGCACCACCTGCACATTTGCTGCTCTTCGATGGTGTGTGCAACCTATGCAATGGTGTAGTACAATTTATCTTGCGCCACGACCGACAGGGAAAATTTGTATTTGCTTCGCTGCAATCTGCCACCGGACAACATTATCTGCAACAACTCCAACTGCCCCTGCATCATTTTGATTCTTTTATTTTAATAGAAAAAAATATCGCTTATCAAAAATCAGATGCTGCCCTGCGCATCGCACGAACTTTGGGCGGCGGATGGAAAATTCTGTATGGGTTTATAATTATTCCGGCAGCATGGCGCAATGCCGTTTATGATATAATAGCCCGCCACCGCTATCGTTTTTTCGGAAAAACCGAAACCTGTATGCTGCCGCACCCCAAATGGAAAAACCGATTTTTATAAATAAATCACTCAAAAAAACTACCTTTGTAGTCTTCATTTTTTTGTTTTTTTATATGAAAATTTTACACACTTTCAGTTTTTTTATCGTTAGTATATTGTGGCAGCAGTTGCCTGTTTTTTCACAAAATACTATTCAGGACTTTCCACATTCGGCACAATATTTTTATTTGATGCCTTTGTACAATCCGGCATTCGGCGGAGAACCCGATCAAGCGTGGGCGCAGCTCAATACGCGCTTTGTGTCCAACGACCGCCACAGCCCGCTTTTTACTGATTTTATGTTGCAGGGCGAAGTACTTACCAACATGACTTTGGGTCTTACCGGCTCTTTATTCTCTTATGATGACGATTTAAAAACACAACAGTATCGCGTTGGCTTGCTGGGAGCTTTTAATTTTGATTTCAGTGAAAATACCATTGCAAAAATAGGAGTCAATGCCGGATTAATCCATTATGCCAATAAAAATGGACCTAACGGAACGGCACTTCCTATAAATACCGAAACAGAACGCTATTTCAGAACAGCTTTTGATGCGGGTTTGATGCTTAAATGGAAGCGTTTTACTTTCGGAGCGGCATTTTCTAACCTCAACGAACCCACTTTTCAATATTACAGCGCACCTTATTTCAACGGCAATACAATATCTGCGTTGGGGGCTAAATTCAATAAAAAAGCCTATTTCTCTTTGTGTTATGATTGGGAATTAGACGATAATTTGTTATTGCAACCGCAGGCATTGGTTCGTCAGTTTTTGGGCATCAGCACCATCAACAACAATACAGTAGGACGCTACCCGATGGCTGCTACCGTGGCAGAACTCACCGTGTTGGCGCATTATAAAAGAACTTTTGGTTTGGGCTTCACCTACAAAGTAGAAGACCCCTTATATGTGGCTTCTTTTTCGGCTTCTTATGCCATAAAGCAACGCTATCGCTTGTCGGCAGCTTATAATCTGGCGCAAAAAGATTTAATTTATCCTTATTCCTATATAGAAGTAGGTTTGAGTATTTTGCCTTGGTTAGAAGAATAAAAAAAAGAATTCTCTATCTGTTTTGTATCAATAAAAATTTGTTGCGGCGGTGATATGTTGCATTTTGAAAAAAGTATTTTTTTACAATTATTATGGCTGCTGCCTTTGTGGGCGGTGCTGTGGTATTATTTTCAAAAACGCCGCCGCCGTGATACCGAATTATTAGGCGATACAACTTTAATAGAACAGCTACTGCCTGCCAACTCCCAAAACTATATTCCGCGCAATATGATTTGGTGGTTGGCAGGGCTTTTTTTTCTGATTATCGCGCTCGCCAATCCGCAGTGGGGTACCAAACAAACCACTATCAAAAGGCAGGGAATAGATGTGATGCTGCTCATTGATGTATCAAAAAGTATGCTTGCCGAAGATGCTACACCTGTCAATCGCTTGGAGAGTGCGAAGGCTTTTATAAGGCAGTTGGAACAGCAATATCTGAGCAATAATCGTTTGGGGTTGGTGGTATTTGCCGGCACTGCTTATCTGCAAATGCCTTTGTCGTTGGATTATAATGCTTTGCGTATGTTTTTGAGTGCTTTGCAACCCGACCAAATGCCCACTCAGGGTACTGCTATCGCCGAAGCCATTGATTTGGCGGCAGAAAATTTTGATAAAGATGCCACACAAGGCAAAGTTATTTTGTTGTTTTCGGACGGCGAAGACCACGGCGAAGATGCAGTAGCAGCTGCCCAAAACGCCCGCGACAATAATATTTTGATTTATACCTTCGGCGTGGGTACACCGGAGGGAGCTACGATTCCGGAAATACGAAACGGCAGAAAAATCGGCGATAAATTGGACGATGAAGGACAAGTGGTGCACACGAGGCTGGCTGAAAAAACTTTGCGTGAAGTGGCTCAAACTACCGGAGGAACTTACTACCCTTTGTATGCGTGGAACAATAATTTTACCGCTATCGCCGCCGAACTTGATAAACAGCAAAAGAAGGATTTTGAAAGCAGTACCTTCAACGAGCGCGAGAGCCGCTATTATATATTTACCGTGCTTTCTATGCTGTGCTTTTTGGTGGCGTGGCGCAACATATTATTTCCACGATAGGAAAAAGGGCAAAGTGAAACTTTTTTTACCTCGCCGCTGATTGTGCTATTTTTGTTTATCTTTTTTTTACAGCATACAACCAACGGCACAATATTTTATTTATCAATACCATATCAAAAAATAATACTTTATTTACAATGATGATGAACGATTCCAAAGATACTTCGGTGAACGGCACTTTGGTGGGCATTGCCACACCGATAGCTGCTTTTATATTGCTCAACCTGCTCAATCAAGTGTTTGTTTCGCTCAACGGCAGCAACATTCAGGGATTTCGCACACAATTTCTGGCGATTGTGAGCATTTTATTCAATATTATTCCCATACAAATATTTACGCGCCAACAACGCCATCTGGCATTGCGTGGCACGATGTATGCTACTATGGCAGTAGCTTTTTTTGTTATTGGTTATTATTGGGATTCTTTATTGGGAGGGTAGTATCGTGAAAAATTTCTTCTTAATATTTCTGCTTTCTTCATTAAGCGGCATACAATATGATAATCTATTACGCTCAGAAATGCCTATTACTTTTGCTTCTCCTTGGGGAATTAAGGTAATACGATTAGATAAAGAAAAATGCTTTACTTTTGAGACGAAGGTATTAAACGAAGTAGATTCTTTTGAGAGTAGTAAGACTATTACAGGATGTTATAAAATAGAACAAGATATGTTAATATTGAGCCCTGAGTATTTCTATACAACAAATAAATGTAGAGATAATTCCCAAGAAATTAAACACAGTAGCAATGATTTAATCTTTCTTATTACTCCTTATAAAGAGGATAAAAATCCTACTATGAGATATTATTCACGCAATAAAAAAGCAATACTGTATTTATATGCACAATAAAAAAATAACACATTGTTAATATTTTTAAAATCTTTTAATTATACAGCTAATAAATAAATTATATAGATTTACGATTAATAATTACTGTTATATCTTCTTGAAATACTACATCATAGCCGGCGAAGCCTCCGGCGATTTACATGGCTCTAACCTTATCAAAGCCTTGCGCCGCCGCGATGCCGCCGCCGAATTTCGTTTTTGGGGCGGCGACTTGATGGAGCAAGCGGCACAAACTCCCCCCGTAAAACACTATCGCCAACTCGCTTTTATGGGTTTTTGGGAAGTTGCAAAAAATTTGCGCACCATTTTACGCAATCTCTCCTTTTGCAAAAAAGATATTATCACCTATCAGCCTGCGGTGCTTATTCTTATTGATTATCCGGGTTTCAATATGCGCATTGCCGATTTTGCCCGCAAACAAGGGCTGCGGGTGGCTTATTATGTAGCTCCGCAAATATGGGCGTGGCGACCCTCGCGCGCCCACCGCCTGCGCAAAACAGTGGATTTGATGCTCGCTATTTTGCCCTTTGAACCCGAATTCTATCAGCGTTACGGCATCACCGCACATTTTGTCGGGCACCCGCTTTTAGATGCCATTGAGACATCGCCGCACCACGCCACCGATGCTGCCCCCATCGCTTTGTTGCCCGGTAGCCGCCAGCAGGAAATAGCCACGATGCTGCCACTGATGCTCGACACCGCCGCCCAACTCCCGCAGGAGGAATTTGTTGTTGCCGGCACTGCCCTTTTTGGCGAAAGCCACTACACCGCCTTTAATCCGCCACCCAATGTGCGCATCATTATCGGAAAAACCTACGAAATACTGAAAAATGCCAAAGCCGCACTCGTTACATCGGGTACTGCCACGCTCGAAACAGCACTTTGGCAAGTGCCGCAAGTGGTTTGTTACAAAGGAAGTGCGATTTCTTATGCCATTGCCAAACGCTTAGTAAAAGTTCGTTTTATTTCGTTGGTAAATTTGATTATGGACAAAATGGTGGTGCGCGAACTCATACAAAAAGACTGTACGGCACACAACATGAAAGCCGCTTTGTTGGAATTGCTGCAAAATCCCGAATATTATGAAAAAATACAAGAAGATTACCGCAATTTACACCATCAATTGGGCGGAGCAGGTGCAGCAGAACGTGCCGCCGAAAAAATAATCAATCTGGCAGCCAATAAAAATTTGGACAAGTAAAGTTTACAACGTATTTTTGTGCCGCTTTACAGCCCAATAAGGGGGATTAGCTCAGCTGGCTAGAGCGCTTGCATGGCATGCAAGAGGTCATCGGTTCGACTCCGATATTCTCCACAAAGCGCATTGATTTTCAATGTTTTATTTTTTTGACTTTTTCAAAAAAAGTAATTTTTATCCTACACAAAACAAAAAAAGCAAGGCTTCTGCCTTGCTTTTTTTGTTTTGAAAATTGTTTGTTATTTTTTAATGAACAACGATCAAAGGTTTTACAACCGCTTCGCCGCGCTCGCTTTTCCATTTGCACCAATACATACCTGCCGCCAAATGCTGTGTATGTAACTCAAAGCGGTGCTTGCCCGCATTCAACATTCCTGAAAAAACTGACTGTATTGTTTTTCCCGAAATCTCGCTCAATTCTATGGTACAAAATTGTGTTTGTGGGTTGCTGATATATACGTTGGCAAGTGCCTGCACCGGATTGGGCGAAAGCATTAAATTTTCGGGGCGAATGGAAAGCATTTGCTGCTCTAACCCTACTTCGTCGCCGCCATATACATCAAAGCTGTAAAATCCTGCTGGTGCAGTGATGGGGCGCACCTGCGATTTGCCGCTATTGGAGGTAGCCGAAATATAATATTGTACGGTGCTGCTGTCGGCTTGCTGCGGAATATCCGCTACGAAATTAAACAAAGCCCCTGCCGCTATTTGCTCCTGCATCGGTACGGCTGTGAAATTCTGTGTGCTGTCGGTGCGATACCACAATATTGCTTCGGCAATACCACTGCGATGCTCAATACGTGCTTTTACATTGTAGTCGCCGCTTACGTTGTGCATATCTGCTAATAGAGGCAGTGAAATCCAAAGCGGGTCATCGCTCATCACCAATTTGGTAATACAATGCAAAGCTCCCAAAGATGTAATAATATCATTACAATCAATGCCTACTATTTTATAAGCAGGTAAATGCTGACGAAGTATATCTAAATTGGAACTGTCGGAACTTTCATACACAGGCACTAAGAGTGTTTTATTGATAAAGATGCTGTTGGTGAGTGTGCGATAATCGCCGTAATCATCGGGGTAGCTGCCAAAAGCATCGGCAGGCATCGGAATACGAACAATATGATAGGGATTGCCAAAGGCGGTGAGGTAATTATTTTGAATATAGGCAATATTTTCTTCTATCTGAGGTCCATCTGCTACACCTTCGGGATACTGTCCTACCAATAAAGTTTCTTCATTTAAAAGTTTCATGTGCATATCAATATGATGAATTTCATCGTAAGGCAGTGTTTCCATCAAAACATAGCGGTTGATACCCAAATATTGTTGCATAATTCCCTGAATTTCTTCAAGCGATTTATCGGGATTTTCCTCTACAATCAACTCCGAAGAAAAGCCTGTTCCCCAGCCGTCCACCATAAAATTGCCGCCGGTATGAATCAAATCGGTGGGCGGCGCAGTGGCTTCGTAAAAAGGCAGACCGAAGGTTTCGGCAACGGCAGCAGGAACGGCATCGTCTTTGGGGCGCGGGCGATTATAAATCCAATCTGCTATCCACAAAGAGTCCACCTGATTTTTATACACCGACCAAGGACCGTAGTCGCGTATCCAAATGCTATTGAAAGGGGTATTGATAAAAAACACATTATCGGTGCTGATACCTTTGTTGTTGAGATAATCAAGCACTGTGGTGCTGTTTTGCGTAACAATATATACCGGCACTTCGAGGGCGGCATAGCGTACAATTTCGGAAAGAATTTCAGGAAAAGAAGTCCAGGTAATGAGCAGTGCTTGGGCTTCTTCCCACTCGGCAGGTGTGCGCACCGGCGCAGGTGGCGGAATGGGGGTTTGGCTTTGTGCCGCTTTGAGATAATCGGGCAAAAAAGACCGTTCTTCGGCTCGCAACTGATGACCCAACAAGGGCATTTCCTGTGCCGAACTTATCCAAGTTCCGCATAGCGTTATCCACAAAAAAAGTAGTAATTGGCGATACATAATTATTTTAAAATATATACCGCAAATTACGCTCATTCTCAGATATTCCTACAAAAAACCCAATATTTAGTCAAAAAATTACTTTTGCAGGTATTAAAGAGTGCTTTTTAAAACAAAATAAGCTGCTATGTTAATACCTGTTCCTATCAAAAGATTATTCCACACCTTACGCGATTTCTTTTTGCGAGCTTGTTGCTCATAGCAGCGGGCATATTCGGGGTTTTGCATCAAAGTGCCATTTGGGTAGCCGAGATTGTGCGGTTTGGGCGGAATAGCGGAACAAGCAATAGCCGGAACCAAGCCGCCAAGTGCACCAAATGTTAAAGTAGAGATAAGCGTAGTAGTGCCGGCGGCTTTATGATTTTTATAATACATTTCGGCATCTATGCGGGCTTGGCGGCAATCTTCGCTCATAGGCGATACGCCGCCGCCTGTAATGCGCGGGAGGTTTTTGTTATTAAAATTTTCTTCTCTGCCGTCTTGATACACAATTTTGGTAATTTTTGATTTGGGCATACTCCGCAAAACGCCGTTTTCTTCGCCGAAGTTTTGGTATTTCACATTAAATGAAGTGATTTCCACCACTTTCGCCTGAATCGCTTCACTTTCTTTGGGATAAATCATATCCTGAGCAACAACAACAAGCGTAGTACTCAGCATCAAAACAAAAAACAAGAACATCTTCTTCATATCAGTATATTTTTACGCAAAAATAAAAAAACAATACGAAGTAACAAGTGTGCGGGCTAAATTTTTTTTAATAGCTTTTTGTCTCCGTTTTTTTTAATTTTGGAAACATCGTATGTGTAATAATAGCACAAACTTAAAAGCCCTGTTACAGATGACGGCACAAAAAAATCAGCGAAGGGCTTGGTAAAAGTGAAACAAAAAGATGGTATTTATCAGGTAAAAGATGAAGTGAGTTGGGAGGAGGAAAAAACAGGCGATTTGAAGGAAATATTTCGTGACGGAAAATTGTTGGTAGATTGGAGTTTGGACGAGGTCAGAAAACGTATCAGAGTTTGATATATATCAAACAAACAAAAATCCTTAAAACAATCTGCTTTCTTTTCAGGGATTTGGTATGATATAATACCGCAAAGGCACATTTTTTGCTACCTTTGCGGTATTATTATTTATTTTTTCACTCAATAAAATCATTGCTCTTGAAACTTCACCTTATTGCTTTTGATATTCCTTATCCGCCCGATTATGGCGGTGTGATGGATATTTTCTATAAAATAAAAGCCTTATTTGAGCAGGGCGCAAAAATTACGCTGCATTGTTTTCAGTACGGCGGGCGCACCCCTGCCCCCGAACTCAATGAACTCTGCGAAAAGGTGTATTACTACCCGCGCCAAACCGATTGGATTACCGGAGCTTTCAAGAGCTTGGCAGCAGGATTGCCTTATATTGTGGTATCGCGCAACGACCAGCAGTTGCTCGCCAATTTGCTGCAAGACAACTCCCCTATCATTTTTGAAGGTTTGCACACGAGTTTCTTCCTTGATTTTCCCGAATTTGAAAATCGCTTTAAAATAGTACGCCTCCACAATATAGAGCATCATTATTATAAGTCGCTGGCAGATGCCGAAAACAGCCTGCTACGCAAAGCCTATTATACCGCCGAAGCCAAGATGCTCGCACACTGGGAAAAACAACTCAACTGCGCCAATGTCCTTTTGCCGATTTCTCTGAACGACTTCGCCTATTTTTCTACCCGCTACGGCAAATGTACGATGATGTACCCTTTTCACCCCAACGAAACCGTAGAGCAACTCATCGGCAACGGCGATTTTATTTTGTATCACGGCAATTTGAGCGTCTCCGAAAATCATCAGGCGGCGATGTATTTGGTAAAAGAACTGAACGACGCTTCGGTGCTGCCTTTGATGATTGCCGGACGCAACCCGCACAAAGAACTCCAAGCCGCCTGCAATAAATATGGTGTGCGTTTGGTAGAAAATCCCGACGACACTACCATGCAATGGCTGATGGAGGGCGCACATATTCATCTGCTATTTACGATGCAAGCCACCGGTACTAAACTCAAACTGCTCAACGCACTTTATACGGGCAGGCATTGTGTGGCAAACAATAAAATGGTGGAAGGCAGCGGATTGGCTCCGCTTTGCCACCTTGCCGATACCAAAGACGGGCTAAAATCGCTGCTCAATGACCTGAGTTTAGAGCCTTTTACAATAGAACAGTGGCACAAACGCAAGTATTTTCTGGAAACGAACTATTCCAATGCCGCTAATGCCAAAACCCTATTGTCGTTGCTGCCTTCGTGAGCCGAAGACCAGCAGTGCGATATTTAATCAAAATTATACAACAAGCCGTTTTTGATAAAATTACTCAAATCCTGCTGCGAAGGATTGCGCCGCACCGCCCCACCCGATACCAAAGAAATAGTGCCGCTTTCTTCGGATACCACAATGACGTGGGCATCTATTTTTTCGGTAAGCCCGATAGCCGCTTTGTGGCGCATACCAAACTCGGCGGGCAGGTCGGGATTTTCGGAAACGGGCAAGGTGCAGCCCGCAGCCACTATTTTAAAATCGCTAATAAATACTGCTCCATCGTGGAGGGGGCTGTTTTTTTGAAAAACGCTTTCCAATAAAATACGCTTGATTTCGGAGTTGAGGAGCGTGCCGGTGCCTAAATAAAAATTACTGTCGTTGGCATGCGCAAATACGAGCAAAGCCCCCGTGCGAATGGCTGAAAAATCATATACCGCTTCCATAATTTCGGCACTTGGCTCTTCAACAGACTTCTGGCTGCCGATTTTTTGCTGAAACAAACGCCAGAAATTGTTTTTGCCAAAACCTACCGCCCTGCCCGCAAACAACAAAAAACGGCGTATTTCCGGCTGAAAAACAATTAGCACCGCTATTACGCCCACTTCTACAAATTTGCCGATAATGGTAGCCATGAGCTTCATCTCCAAAGCCTGCACCACAAAATGCAAAAGGTAAAACAACAAAATTCCTATAAAAATATTCAGTGCCAAACTGCCGCGCAACAGGCGGTACAATTGGTACATCAACACAGAAGCCAGCACAATATCCAGCAGATCCAATAGCCGCATATCAAAAAAATTGAGCGGATTGGAAGGAGCCAATGTTAAGCCCGAAGCGTATATGTACAAAAGTAAAGGCAAAGGATTATTGCAAAATAATTATAAAATCTGTGTTGGCTGAATTGGCATACAAAAGCATTTTTTTGCATCATACAAAGTAATTCTTTTTATTGAAAAGAAAGGAAAAAAATCCTCTCCCGACAAAAATATACTGCGACTTGCGCTGATATAGTTGCCGCGCTATGCAGTTATTTGGCGGGCAACATTGCTGCCTACAATTTTATCAACCATTGCCGCCAATGTAGCTTTGGGACCCGCCTCTATAAATTCGTCAGCACCGGCAGCAGCCATTCGCTGCACGGATTGTGTCCAGCGCACAGGGGCTGTGAGTTGGGCGATGAGATTTTCCTGAATTTGCTGCGGCTCTTGCGAAGGGGCGGCATTTACATTTTGATAAATGGGGCAAAAGGGTTTTTTGAAAGGCGTATTCAGGACGGCGGCGGCGAAAGTTTCTTGGGCAGGCAGCATCAAAGGCGAATGAAAAGCTCCCGCCACCTGCAAAGGCACAATACGGCGTGCTCCGGCGTTTTTGAGTGCTTCGGAAGCGGCAGCCACGCCCTCCATAGTTCCCGAAATCACCACTTGCCCGGGCATATTGAAATTGGCAGCCACTACTATTTCGGCAATATCGTTGCATATTTGTTCCACGAGGGCATCATCAGCACCGAGTACCGCCGCCATCGTAGAAGGTGTAAGGTCGCAGGCTTGCTGCATGGCGCGGGCGCGAATATCCACCAAACGCAAACCATCTTCAAACGAGAGTGCGCCGCACGCCGTAAGTGCCGACAACTCGCCGAGCGAATGTCCGGCAGCCATATCCGGCGCAAAAGTATGGCGATAAGCCGCCACCAATGCCAGCGAATGTACAAAAATAGCAGGCTGCGCAATTTCGGTGCGTTTGAGGGTATCGGCATCGCCGTTGAACATCAAATCCGACAACGAATACCCCAAAATACGGTCGGCATCTTCAAATATAGCAGCGGCGGCAGGAAACTGCTCACACAAATCTTTTCCCATACCACTAAACTGACTGCCTTGTCCGGTAAAAATATATGCTTTCATGATTGCAAAAGATGTAAAAAAAAGTATATTGATTTTTTTTTGAAATATAAAGATTAAATGAGCCTCCTTACCTTTTGCCGATACGCCAAATAAACTTGTCCGTGTTCTCGTGTCAAAAACTCCTCTTCAAGGCGGATTTGAATTTGCATAAGCATATAACCTACTACCAAAAACAAAGCTGCCAAGGCGTTGGGGGTCGTGAAAAAAAGTCCCAGCATACTCATCATCATTCCGAAAAAAACAGGGTTTCTTGAATACCTGAAAAGCCCCGTCGTAATAAGTTCCGTTTTTGTTTCGGTATCAATTCCAATTCTCCACGAATTTTTCATATCAGCCTGTGCCACCACTGTCCAAATCAGTGCAAGTGCCAGCAATGCAAGCCCCGTATATTGTAAAAGCGGTATGTGCAGCACAACCAAAGGCAAAAAATAAGCGTGCTCATCAGGAAAAGCCGCAAATATCAACACATACACAAACATCAGTATCAGGAGCATTTTGAAATACCGCCCTATCAGCCCATAAGCACTGTCGTCTTTGGGCAATACGAGCGGGTTTTTACCGATACGTTTTGCCACTATCCAACTCTTTACCACAAAAGCAACACCAAAATAAATAATAAAATACAAGGGTAAAATTACTCTTAATAATTGCTCCATAGTGTTGATGAATGATTAGCTATGAATTACAAATTGGTGTAAGCGGCTTTGGTTATTCGTCATTTTTATCATTTGTAAATATAAATCTATTTAAAACAAGTATTTAATTTTCGCAAAATTAAAAAATAGGAGCTAACTATACGACAGTTTTTTAAGGATAAAAAAACCTGATACAACAACCTAAAAAAGGCACGAAAGGCTATTTCAGGATTATGTTAAAATCAGATAAAGTATATGTATAAAACCAATCCATACATTTAAAAAAGTAAGGCGAGCATTATTTTTCTTTGCGGCTCTGCGGTTAGTAGCTTTTTTCACCGCTAAGTCGCAAAGTTTTTTACACTCCTACACTCCCTAATCGAGTACGGTTGTTCCGTGCTTCGGCACGGTTGTTCCGTTATTCGGCACGGTTGTTCCGTTATTCGGCACGGTTGTTCCGTGCTTCGGCACGGTTGTTCCGTGCTTCGGTACGGTTGTTCCGTGCTTCGGCACGGTTGTTCCGTGCTTCGGCACGGTTGTTCCGTGCTTCGGCACGGTTGTTCCGTGCTTCGGCACGGTTGTTCCGTCTTCGGCACGGTTGTTCCGTCTTCGGCACGGTTGTTCCGTGCTTCGGCACGGTTGTTCCGTCTTCGGCACGGTTGTTCCGTCTTCGGCACGGTTGTTCCGTGCTTCGGCACGGTTGTTCCGTGCTTCGGCACGGTTGTTCCGTGATTCAGCACGGTTGTTCCGTTATTCGGCACGGTTGTTCCGTGATTCAGCACGGTTGTTCCGTGCTTCGGCACGGTTGTTCCGTGCTTCGGCACGGTTGTTCCGTGCTTCGGCACGGTTGTTCCGTGCTTCGGCACGGTTGTTCCGTGCTTCGGCACGGTTGTTCCGTGCTTCGGCACGGTTGTTCCGTGCTTCGGCACGGTTGTTCCGTGCTTCGGCACAGTTGTTCCGTGCTTCGGCACGGTTGTTCCGTTATTCGGCACGGTTGTTCCGTTATTCGGTACGGTTGTTCCGTGCTTCGGCACGGTTGTTCCGTGCTTCGGCACGGTTGTTCCGTGCTTCGGCACAGTTGTTCCGTGCTTCGGCACGGTTGTTCCGTTATTCGGCACGGTTGTTCCGTTATTCGGCACGGTTGTTCCGTTATTCGGTACGGTTGTTCCGTTATTCGGTACGGTTGTTCCGTTATTCGGTACGGTTGTTCCGTGCTTCGGTACGGTTGTTCCGTGCTTCGGCACAGTTGTTCCGTGCTTCGGTACGGTTGTTCCGTGCTTCGGCACAGTTGTTCCGTGCTTCGGTACAGTTGTTCCGTGCTTCGGTACGGTTGTTCCGTGCTTCGGCACGGTTGTTCCGTGCTTCGGTACGGTTGTTCCGTGCTTCGGTACGGTTGTTCCGTGCTTCGGTACGGTTGTTCCGTGCTTCGGTACGGTTGTTCCGTGCTTCGGTACGGTTGTTCCGTGCTTCGGTACGGTTGTTCCGTGCTTCGGCACGGTTGTTCCGTGCTTCGGCACGGTTGTTCCGTTATTCGGCACGGTTGTTCCGTTATTCGGCACGGTTGTTCCGTTATTCGGCACGGTTGTTCCGTTATTCGGCACGGTTGTTCCGTTATTCGGCACGGTTGTTCCGTTATTCGGCACGGTTGTTCCGTTATTCGGTACGGTTGTTCCGTTATTCGGTACGGTTGTTCCGTGCTTCGGTACGGTTGTTCCGTAGTTGAGTACGGCGGAATTGGGGAGGTTTCTGGTAAAACTTTGTCAAAGTTCGAACTTTGACAAAGTTGAGCACAGACTTAAAATGACTTCTTTAAAAAATCATAAAAAGAATATTTTTGTATTTAAAAATTTTTAAAAAAACAATGCGCACTCATTTTGTCAAGTATTTAGCGGTTTTTACTATCCTTCCCATTGCTTATATCTCGTTGGCTTATCAGGGCGTGTGGAGCTATGCAATGTTGATGTATGTGTTTGTGGTATTGCCCGCTTTGGAGTTGATTTTTCAGGGTACTACGCATAATTTTACCAAAGACGAGGAAAGCACCGCACTCGCCGACCGCAAATATGATTATTTGTTGTATGCCATTGTTCCTATACAATATGTTTTGTTGGGCTGTTTTTTATATACCGTTTCCCAAAATAATACTGATACGCCTACGCTGATAGGGCGTATGGTGTCTTTTGGTATTATTTGCGGTGTATTGGCTATTAATGTGGCGCACGAGTTGGGGCATCGCTCTAAAACTTACGAACAACTGATGGCTAAGGCTCTTTTACTTTCCACTTTGTATCTGCATTTTTTTATTGAACACAATCGCGGGCATCATAAGTGGGTATCCACCGATGAGGATCCGGCTTCGGCGCGGCGCGGAGAAATGCTCTATGCCTTTTGGCTGCGCTCGGTGTGGGGCAGCTATGTGTCGGCGTGGAAATTGGAAAATGAGCGCGTGCGCAAAAAAGAGCATATTGCCAATCCTTTGTTTACGTGGAAAAACGAAATGTTGCGTTTTACGGTATATCAGGCGGCAGTGGTGGCGGCAATTGCGCTGTTTTTCGGTGGGTGGGTGGCAGCTTGTTTTGTCGTGGCTGCCATTATCGGGTGGCTGATGCTCGAAACCGTCAATTATATAGAGCACTACGGCTTGCGCCGCAAAAAAACTGCCGCCGACCGCTATGAGCGTGTAATGCCGCATCATTCGTGGAACTCCAACCACTCTTTCGGGCGGGTGATGCTTTTTGAACTGACCCGCCACAGCGACCACCATTATTTAGCAAGCCGCAAATATCAGGTGTTGCGACATTTTGACCAAAGCCCGCAACTGCCCACCGGCTACCCGGGAACGATGCTGCTGGCATTGGTGCCGCCGCTGTTTTTTTATGTTATGCATCGCCAAATTGCACGTTTTCAGGAGCAGCAGACGGCATATACGGAGACGAAATTTGCTTGAAAATAAGAAACCTACCTATCTATTTTTTTTACCCTTCTTCCTCATCAAAATACTGATTGGGCAATAATTTGCTGTTTTTAGCACCTAATTCGCGCAGTTGTTCGGCGCGGCGCAGCAGATTGCCCTTGCCATCGCGCAGTTTTTTTAGAGCCTGTTCATAAGAGTCGTGCGCAGTTTGCAGGTTTTTTCCTACTTTTTCCAAATCTTCCATAAATGCCACAAACTTATCGTACATCAAGCCGCTTTGCCGCGCAATTTCCAGTGCGTGGCGTGTTTGTTGTTCCTGCCGCCAAATAGAAGCGATGGTGCGTGCCGTTGCCAATAGGGTAGTGGGACTCACGATGAGTACATTGCGCTCAAAAGCCTCCTGAAACAAGGCGGCATCGTGCTGCACTGCCGCCGCAAAAGCCGGTTCAATGGCTACAAAAAGCAGCACAAAATCGAGGCTTTGGAGTTGATAAATTTGTTGGTAATTTTTGGAAGAAAGCGAGGCCACATGGCGGCGCAGCGAAGCGATATGTTCTTGCAGGTGTGTTTTTTGCTCCTGTGCATTTTCGGCAGAAGCGTAGCGTTCAAAAGCAGTGAGCGATACTTTGGCATCAATGATAATATGTTTGTTTTCGGGCAAATACAAAATTACATCGGGTTGGCGGCGCAGCCCTTCATTATCCGAAAACATTTCCTGAACGTTGTATTCGCGCCCACGCACCAAACCTGCCTTTTCTAATAGGCGTTCCAGCACCAATTCGCCCCAGTTTCCCTGTGTTTTTTGGTCGCCTTTGAGGGCGCGCGTAAGTTTGTGGGCTTCATCGCCTAAATTTCGGTTGAGTTCGGCGCGTTGCTGAATTCGAGTAACCAATGCGCTGTGCTGTTGGGTGTCTCCCTACTGTGCGGCACGCAAACGCGCTTCTAAATGTTGTAAATTTTCAGAAAAAGGTTGCAATAATTGTCGGAGTTGCTGCTCATTGTGCGATGAAAACTTTTGACTTTTTTCTTCCAATATTTTTTGTGCCAGCACTTCAAAATGTTGGCTGAACTGTGTTTGCAGTTGCTCCTGTTGGTTTTGCTGTTCTTCTATGCGTTGCTGCAAAAAACCGATTTCGCTGTTGCGTTGGGCTAAGGTGCTTTGGAGTTGTACGAGTTGTTGTTGGTTTTGCTCCCAGCGTTGTTCGTATTGCAGGGTTCGGCGTTCTGCCTCCTGCTTCGCTTGCTCCCACCGCGTGGCATTGGATTTTTTGGAGTTGCGCTTCTTCTCGCTGCAAATACACATCGCGTTGGGCTTGCTGGCGGGTGGCGGATAATTGGAGATAGAGATAAATTGCTGCTATTGCCAATATTGCCAGCAGGAGTAGCAACATTCCGTTGCTCAACAAAACCTGAGCATTAACACTCCGAAAAACAAAAATTATTGCCATTGCAAAGAAGCGAGTATGGGCTGAAATATTTTTTGTGCCGCCTCAGCACGCGAGATGTCGCTGCGGCAATTGAATGTAAATACTTGGTTGTTGTGAAAAAAGATGTACGCCTGATTGATAACAGGGTAAAATTTAGATTTTTCTTCGGCTTTAAAAGTATAAAAGAGCAACTTGGCTTTTTTTCCTTGCAAAGTCGTATCTGCTTGGCGTATCAGTTTAAAATCAGGCACATGCTCGGCAAGTTGGCGGCTGTAGTTGTTGTAATATGCTTCAAAATCCAAAGATTTTTCTTTCATGCTGTTGGTGGCTGCATCGTATTGTTGGGCGGCGGGTTTATCAAATAATACGGTGATATTATCAGGATACCCCATCGGCACATCGGTGCGGATAGGCTCGTGGATAGTGGCGGTTTTGCTTTTGCGGTGTTCTTCTGCTTTCCAGTTTTGCGGGTATCGCAGCATATAAGCCCCCGTTGCAGACCGAAACTGCTGGGAGTTGCTATCGCCAAAAGTTTCGGCGGCAGGTGTGGTTTCGGTAGGTGTTACAGTTTCTTTCTTTTTTTCTTCAAGCACTGTATTATCGGGTGTAGTTTCGGTGCTGCTGTTATTTTTGCAGGCAGAGAAAAGTAACAGGAACGAAGAAAGGAATATACTAAGGACGATTGCCGGCAGACGGAAATGGTGCATGTTGAATAGTTTTCTGTTTTAATGAATCTTTTGAAAGCGCAGATTTGGTTTTTGAAGTGTTGCTGCTGTCTTTGGGAATAAGTGGTACCGGAGGTTTTGTTTTCAGGCTCTCTTTTTTTACTTCGCTTTTTTCTACAGCCAAACCCACATCTGAAATCTCCGACAAAGGATTTTCGCGCATATCCTGTATTACTTCAAAGCGATAAGTACCTTTTTCGGGCAAAATGGCGTTTTCCTGAATAAGTGTTTCCAAACTGATGGTGCTACCCAAACCTGAGCCATACCATTCTCCTTTGTTGTCTGCTACATTTATATTAATAGGCGACAATTGTGTATTGCCCGCCGGATAATGCGTTTTTATTTTGAGCCATACGTTGGAATACGGATAAGCTCCGCTATGCCGCACACTTAAATAAATATTGTACAAAGCAGTAGTATCTTGTATATCAACATCAAAAACTTTGATGTCGTCATAATACCATTTCTGGTTTTGGATAGCGGCGGTTTCGCGGTAAAAAGAGCGCACCTCACAAGCCGACAGAGCCATTAACAAACTGCCGCATATAGCGAATGAATAAAATTTGACTGCTATGTTCATAAAAAAAATGAAGCCCTCTGAAAAAAAATCTACAACAAAGATAGTGCGAAAAAAAGGTTTGTAACAGATGTTTTTTTTTGATTTCGTTATAATTTTAAAGTAAAAATTAACACAGTGTTTTGAAATTATAAAGCCTTAACTTGTTACTAATTAAGTAATATCTTTAAAAAATGAAAAAAAATGAAAAAAATATGCAAACAACAGAACTTTTTTTTTCTTACTTTTGTTCTAAACTCGTAATTTTAATAAAAATGAAGAAAATCCTTTTTGTTTTATCATTTATAATATTTTCTGTCGCCAACCTTAATGCGCAAAGTAAAATTACCGGAAAATGGAAAACAATAGACGATGAAACGGGTAAGTCGCGCTCTATTGTTGAGATATACGAACAAAACGGTAAAATTTACGGAAAAGTCCTTGAGTTGTTGAATCGTACAGCAGATGAGGAGAAAGACCCCAACTGCGACAAATGTACAGATGACCGCAAAGGCAAGCGCGTTATTGGTATGACAGTTATCCGCGATATGACATCAGAAGGCACTTATTGGGATAATGGCACTATCTTAGACCCCAAAAACGGAAAAGTGTATTCGTGTCGCCTTACAATGAACAAAGACGGCTCATTAGATGTACGCGGTTATATGGGATTTTCTCTGTTAGGTCGTTCTCAAAAATGGGTGCGTCCTTAAACAGCAATTTTGAAAGTTTTTTTTGGTTAAAAAATAAATACCATGCTGTGATAGCATAACTTTTTACCAGATTTTATTTTTAGCGTTTTTAGTTTTATTCACCCTTTCTGGTTTAGGTTTGCGGCTGTGAAGTCGCAAACTTTTTTATTTTTAATAAATCCCTCCACTGCTTTTTTTGAACAGAATATCATTATTTCAAACGATCTAAACCAGCTTTGGCTTGTTGTTCTAAGCTGTTTTTATACGCATAATTATCATAATTAAATACCTGACGGTAATAGAAACGCGCTTTTTCGTAGTTTTTGTTATGCTCGTACATCTCGCCCAAATACAAACAGGATTTGGGTGTATAATATTCGGTAGGGTGGGGGTCTTTTTGAATAACAATTTCGTATAGCTGCTGCGCCTCCGTTTGATTGCCCAAGGCATGATTGATGCGTGCCAAGCGATAAAAATATTCAATACGCTCATAAAAAACGCTCAGTTTATCTAAATCAATGGCATTGATGTGGTCTAAAGATTTTTTGTAATAGCCGCCGTCAAAGTTGAGCCGTGCCGCCAACAACTGGCGGTGGGGCAGCTTTCCGCTTTCGGCTTCTTCCTGTGCTTTTTTGTCGGCATCTAACAACAATGCCCCTTTTTGTTTGCACCATTCGTAGGCAGTATGCGCTTGTTCAGGTTTGTTTTGCAACCAATAATGATATGCCAAATATTGACAAGCACTTTTTATATAATGTTTGCCTTTAAATCCATTGATAAAATTCAATAAAGGCAGGGAGGCATCGTTGTCATTGCGATATAATTTAAAACTGCCGAGCAAATAGTCATTTACAAAATACGGAAAATATCCTTTTCCTTTTGGTGTATTTTCAATGAGTTGAATGGCATAATCGGTTCTTCCTACCCGATAGGCAATATCGGCGCAAGTGCCGTCAATCAGGGGGCTGTTGCCGTGTGCAATATCGTGCTGCACCATACGCAGAGCTTCTTGTGGTTTTTTGTCCACATAAATCAAAAAAAAAGCATAAACCACTTGGGCTTCTTCATAAAAAGGATAGCCGTTGACTTTGGAATATTGTAAAAAATCAGTCATTTTTTGCATACCTTTTTTTACAGAGCCACTCATGCCCACAATTTTAAGCCCCCACTGGTAGTTGTCGGGCAAAGTGCCGATGAGGGCTTCCATACAGCCGAAAGATTTGTAATTGAGCAAAAATGCGGGAAATTTTTCTATATTGTCGCTGTAGAGGTTGTAGGAGCGTTTGAGTTGCCAGAAAGCTTCCCAGTAGGCTTCAGATTTGATGCGGGCGATGGTGCTTTGAAACTCAATTTCGGCTTGGCAATACAAATAATAAGGCGACTGCGGATTTCCTTTTTCGCGGATAGTTTTGAGGCGTTGCGCTGCATTTTTATCATAAATATCCAAATCGCTTTGTTGTTCGCTGATAAAAGCAGTGAGGGCATCTATGTAGTTGTATAGCAACAAGGGCAGCAGATTGTCGGGATTTTGTTCGTTTTCTTGCTGCAAAAGTCTGCGTGCTTCATCAAATTTAAGGTTGATAGTGCTGCGGTAGGCTTGCGAGCAATTAGCATTGTACTCAAAAGATTGCGCCTGAATATGCCAATACCACAGCAAAGCAAGTGTTATTTGCAATGAAAAATACAGCAATCGTTTCATCTTTAATGCGTTTTTAAAAATATAAATGCGCGATGAGCTAATTAATTGAGCTTTGAGCTGACTTCCATCATAAAAGCCGGAATATCTACTTCAAACTGCTTGCCGTTGGATACGCGCTCCATGGTGTAGCTGCCCCACATCCGCCCGAATTCACTCTCCAAATTACAACCCGACACATAAACGTGGGATTGTCCGCTTTCGAGTACGGGTTGCTTGCCCACTACGCCCTCGCCACGCACTTCGCGGTGTTTGCCGGTGGAGTCTAAAATGTGCCAGTGCCGTTGGAGGAGTTTGATGGTATAGCTACTTTGGTTTTCAATACTGATGCGGTAAGTGAAAATATATTCGTGCATACTGGGGCGCGAAAATTCATTTTGATAGAAAACTTCTACACTTACTTTTACGCCATTTGTGATTGCAGAGATCATTTTATTTGGGTTTTTTATAAAACAATCAAAGTGATTAAACGCTTGTTTTTTTATAAAATTTAATTTAAATTTAAAAAAGCATAGTATTCCCCTCTTCTGTGTGTACATATTATCAACGTACAACAGCCCTTAAAAAGTTGCTTTTTGCTGTTTTTTGTGTTCGGTTGTGGGGGTTTCATTCAAAAAAGCCGACACATAGTGATAGGCGGTGCGTTTGGCGGCGGGTAAATGGCGATTGACGATAATGCGGTCAAAGTCGTTTTCGTGTTGTATTTCCATAACGGCACGTTGCAGGCGGCGTTCTATGGTTTGGGGTGTTTCGGTGAGGCGTGCTTCGAGGCGGCGGCGCAGGTCGGCGATCGAGGGTACTTTTATAAAAATTGCCAGAGCTTGTGAGCCGTAGTGTTTTTTGATATTGAGTGCGCCTTTTACATCTACATCAAAAATACAGGATTTGTGTTGAGCGGCAATGCGCAATACTTCGCTTTTGAGCGTGCCGTAGTAGTTGCCGTCATATACTTCTTCCCATTCCAAAAATTCGCCTTTGTCGCGTTTTTCAATAAATTCTTCCTTACTGATAAAATAATAATCTTTTCCTTCTATTTCGTGTTCGCGGCGGGCGCGTGTGGTAGCTGATACCGAAAAAGCCAATTGATGGTTCATTTTATCCAATAGATAACGCACCAACGTAGTTTTTCCGGCACCCGAAGGAGCTGTGATGATTATAACTTTTGGGAGGGGCGTTATCATATAGTGAATAGAGAATGTTTTGTTTTTACAAAATGAAATATGAAAAAAAATTAAACCTTAATTTGAGGTGCAGGCAAAGTGATAATAATATTGGATTATAAAATATTGAGTAATTGTTCTTTTATTTTTTCCAGTTCGTCTTTCATATCCACTACTGCCACCTGAATATTGCTGTCATTTGCTTTAGAGCCGATGGTATTGATTTCGCGCCCTATTTCCTGTGCAATAAAGTTGAGTTTTTTCCCCTTTTCTGTTTCGGCAGAGGCGAGTTCGCTGCGAAACCAATAGCAATGATTTTGCAAGCGCGATATTTCTTCGCTGATGTCGAGTTTTTCTATGTAATAAATAAGTTCTTGCTCGAAGCGGTTGGGGTCGTAAGCGGCATCGGGCAGGTGGCGTTGCAACGACTCGCGGAGTTGGTCGCGTACTTTTTGCAAGCGAAGCGGAGCGAGGTTTTTTACGGTATCTAATTTTTGTAATATGGCGGCAATCTGTGCTTGAAAATCCACCATCAACAAATTGCCCTCCTGAGCGCGATAATGTTGCAGATTTTCGAGGGCTTGTTCTACTAATTGTTGGAGTTGTTCGAGTTCGTGTTCGTGGGCGGTGGGTTCGGCAGCCGTAATTTCGGGCAGGCGCAGTACGGCAGCCACCAAATCCTGCGGCGGCAGTTGGAGACTGTCGGCAATACTTTGCAATTCCTGTAAATAACTGCGAAAGAGCGTTTTGTTGATAGCAAGCGTAGGATTGGCGGCACTTTCTATCGTAACAAGCATATCTACTTTGCCGCGCACCGCTTTTTGGGCAATAAGTTTGCGCAGGTCGGCTTCTTTGGCACGGAACAAAAAGGGCAGTCGCATACCCATATCCAATTGTTTGCTACTATTAAGCGAGCGCAACTCCACCTTCACTTGTTTGTCGCCTATCAGGGCATCGGCTTTTCCGTAGCCTGTCATAGAAAAAATCATAACCGCTAAAAATTTGGCTGCAAAGATAAGGGTTTTAGTTTAAGTTTTTTTAATACTCTTACCTTCACTATTATTCATTATATTATTATATTTGATTATAAAAATAAATAAAATTTATTAAAAATCAATGTTTTATATAGTAATACCGTAGTTTTTGACATTCTGATAACATCATATACCTTTTAATTGCTCTAAAAATATCATCTTTGCTTATAACAGCTAATAAAACTTTCAATATCTTTGCTTCTTTCACAATACACACTTTTTTTATACACAATCATGATGCTCACACGCATTTTTACCTGCTTTGCAATGGGGGCAGTTTTTTTCGGATTATCGGCTTGTCAGTCTTCAACAGCCCCTGCCAAGAAAGAAGAGGTTTTGCAAGATGCCACCGGATTTACCAAAGTACCTATTGAGGGTAAAAATGGTTTGGAGCAGGCGGCACGGCGCGACAAATATGGCAAGGTGGTGGAGGAAGGCTTTTTGCTCAATGGCAAAAAACAGGGTGCTTGGCTCACCTACCATCCGAATACGGCGGTGGTGGCAAGTTGTATCAATTATGAGCAGGGCATCAAACAGGGCGCGGCTCTCAAAGTTGCTGAAAACGGGAGTGTGTCGGAAAAAATGTTTTTTTTAGATGATATGCTCGAAGGCGAATACACTAAATACAATTACACACATATCAAAGAAAAAGCCTATTATGTAAAAAATCAGTTAGAAGGAGAGCGGAAAATATTTTATGTCAATGGGAAACCTTTGGAAGAGGGAACATTCAAAGACGGCAAACGTGAAGGGGTAGCAAAATGGTACGATGAAGCAGGTAAAATTACCATAGAAAAAGAATATCACAACGGCGAAGAAGTACAATAAAACAGATAACAAAAAAACTTGTAAAGCTATTTAAGTGATACAGTAAATAATTTTTTATAAAATATTGATAATCAATTTTTTTTAAATTTTTATTGAAATAAAAACTATATTGTTTGTAAAACAATCAAAAAAATAATAATTTTGTGTGTAAAGTCGTCAGAAATTGCTCCAATTATTGATTTAAAAATAAAAAATAGGTTATGAAAATAACATCTCATTTTTATATATATCCACTGTTTATACTGTTAGGAAGCCAGTGCTTATGCGCACAGCAGAGCCATCAAATCAAAAGCGGTGAAACACTTTTTTTCATTGCGCGTAAGTATGGCGTATCGGTAGAAGCTATCAGTGCTGCCAACCCCACCTTACAGCCTGATAAATTAACAGCAGGCACATCTGTCCTTATTCCGACAGCAGGTGCAAATAATACAATAACTGCAACTAAACAAGACGATAACACCGCCGTATCTGCCGATGGTATGTTTGAGCATGTGGTGCAGTCTGGTCAAACGCTCTACGGTATAGCACGCATGTATGATGTGCAGTGGCCACTCCTGAGCCGCCTCAATCCACAATTGCAAAACCAAACACACGTCAATGTAGGACATGTGCTCAAAATACCCCAAAGCCGCTATTATTTGTATGACCCCAATGGCGGCAAAAATATAACAACTTCACCTCCTTCTAAATCAGGCAATATAGTACGCAATACCGTAAAAGTAAAATTGGGCGAAAATGCTTACGATATTACGGCAGTATCATTGCCCAACGAAAATGTGAGCAGAACGCCGGCAGCCGTTGCCGCTGCACAACATCGTGTCGCTGCCAAAGAGACCTTATACAGTATAGCAAAACGCTATGGCGTATCAATCGGCGACCTGAAAGTATGGAATCGTTTAGAGAGCGATGCGCTCAACGAAGGGCAACTTCTATGGATACAAAAACCGCAAAGTTCCCTTACCGCCAATGAAAACCCGAACAACACTGTCAATATCAGCAATGCCTTATCAATTGGTTCGCCTTTGCAGGAGCGATATGTGTCTTGCGAAAACAATAAAGCCGATTATACCTTCAAAAGAGGTAGAGGAAAAGGGAGTGGTATCAAAGATGACCAGCAATACGGCTCTAAATTTTTGGCATTGAGCAAACAAATTCCGCCACGTACCATTGTAAAAGTTATCAACCCGATGAATCGCCGCACTGTGTATGTGGAAGTAGTTGCTCCGCTGCCCGATATCGGCGAAAATCACGATATAGCTCTTAAACTCACATCTGCCGCAGTTCAACAACTCAATCTCAGAGACGATAAATTTTTGGTAGAGTGGAGTTATTATATTGAAAAATAGATTAAAAATTTCATACTTGTTCTTAAAAGCCCCGTCTTTTCTTTTGAATAAAAAAGACAGGGCTTTTTAGCGATACAGGTTAATTGATAATTATTTTTTAAGTTTAAATAAGTTTTTTTATTTATTTAAAAATCAATATTTTATATTATTTTTATTAAATCTTATAGTTATGCTCTAAAAAAACAAGTTTTCAATAAATAAAGCAAATTGGAATTAAATTTGTTTGCTTGATTTTAAGGGTAAAAGTTCCTTGGAATGAGATTTTTAACACAAAAATCAAAGAGAAAATATTTTATAAAAGCCTGCGAAAAAAATTGTATAAAATGCTGAAATCAGCCAATGAATTTGTAACTTTGCCCTCATTCTCAAAGGAGCATTAAAAAAATGCCTATAAATTAAATTAAATTATATACTTTGATATATGGCTAATCAATACTTTTCGCCTGTTCGTGACCCACTCATTTTAGGTAATAAAACCTATGCCCAAATCACCGATGATATTGCTAAACACGCGGAAACCCGACCGACCGGAAAGTTTCTGTTGGCGTTCACGTTTACGTCATTAATTGCTTTAATGGGGGTGTTGAGTATATTATATACGATATGGAAAGGAATAGGTGTTTGGGGAGAGAATAAAACCGTGGGTTGGGCGTGGGACATCACCAACTTCGTATGGTGGGTGGGTATTGGTCACGCAGGAACGCTCATTTCGGCAATCTTGTTGCTGTTCCGCCAACGTTGGCGTACCGGAGTAAACCGCGCCGCCGAAGCGATGACAATCTTCGCCGTAATTTGCGCTGGTATTTTTCCTGTTATCCACATGGGGCGCGTTTGGGACGCTTTCTTCATATTCCCTTATCCCAATAGCCGTGCCGGCGAAGGATTACCCGGCTTGCGCAGTTTGTGGACAAATTTTAACTCCCCGCTTTTGTGGGACGTATTTGCGATTTCTACCTATTTTACCGTGTCTTTGTTGTTTTGGTACACTGGTTTATTGCCCGACTTGGCAACTATCCGCGACCGCACCAAAGGCTTGCAAAACAAAATTTATTCGGCTTTGTGTTTCGGTTGGAAAGGTACAGCCAAACAATGGCAACGCTTTGAGTCTATCTCTTTAATATTGGCAGGCTTATCTACTCCGCTCGTATTATCTGTACACTCGGTGGTGAGTTTCGACTTCGCCACTTCCGTTATTCCGGGTTGGCACACTACCATCTTCCCTCCTTATTTTGTGGCAGGGGCTATCTTTTCGGGCTTTGCCATGGTATTAACTTTAATGTTGGTAGCACGAGAAGTAATGGATTTAAAACAATACATCACGCTCAATCACATCGAATCCATGAACAAAGTAATTTTGCTTACAGGTTCTATTGTGGGTGTGGCGTATTTAACGGAGTTGTTTATGTCGTGGTATTCGGGCAATATATATGAGCAATGGTGTTTTAATCGCAACCGTATTGCAGACCCTTATATTTTCGGACCTTTGATGGGCGTAGAGCCGGCACCTTATTGGTGGGCATATTGGAGTATGATGTCGTGTAATGTGATTTCGCCGCAAATTTTCTGGTCAAAATCCATGCGCCGCAATATAACGGTAACCTTCATTATGTCTATATTTATTAATATAGGTATGTGGTTCGAACGCTTCGTAATTATCGTTACTTCTACCCACCGCGATTATATCCCTTCCAGTTGGTTATATTATACACCCACTTGGGTAGAAGCAGCCATCTTTATCGGCACAATAGGTATTTTTATGACTTTATTCCTGTTATTCTCTAAATATTTTCCGGTAGTAGCCATTGCAGAGGTAAAGAGCATCTTGAAATCCAGTGGCGATCAGTATTTGGCAAAGCAAGCTCAGGAAGACCAAACCGAGCGCGATTTGCAGGGAGGAGGTTCTTTTGCACCGGCTTTTCAAAGAGATAAAGAATAATCACAATATTATTTAAAACACAAACAAGGATTTTTTCCGACTATCTATATTAATATGACATACAGATATTTATTGGGATTATTTGATGATGAGGTACCTACCTTGCAAGCCGTAAAAAAATTGCGTGAGCGCGGCTATAAAATTCACGATGTGCTATCGCCTTTTCCCATTCACGGATTAGACCCCGCCTTGGGTATCAAAGAAACACGTTTGCATACGATGGGTTTTATTTTCGGTGCTACCGGTTTGAGCTTTGGTTTGTTGGCAATGTCCTATATCACCAGTTTTGATTGGCCTAATAATTTCGGTGGCAAACCTAATTTTCCGCTTCCCGCTTTCATTCCTATCACTTTTGAGATGACGGTATTGTTTACAGCAGTGGGAATGGTAATCGTTTATTATTTGCGCAATAAACTGTCTATCTTTCGCAATCCGGAAATATTAGAGCCACGCACCACCGATGACCGCTTCGCTATTGTATTCGATTTGCAAAAATATGGCAGCGATGCCGATGGCATTGCTGATGTTTTGCGCAATTTGGGAGCAGTAGAAGTAAAAGTGCGCGAAATGCATGAAAAACAACCCAGCCACGATGAGCAAAGTGCTTAATACTGCGGGCAGGGCTATTTTGTGCTATTTATAAAAACAAAAAACACATTCAAAAACGATATAAAATTCTCTATATCACATGAGTTGGAGAACTATACTTATTTTATTGTTGCTCACATTGTTTATGTATTACTTCGGTTGCAAAGCGAGAGGTGGGCACACAGGGCGTGAATATATGCCGGATATGGTACATTCACAAGCCTACGAAACTTATGGCAAAGCTCCGCAACGCCGTACCGCCGACAATCAAACTACCAATCTCACCAACACACCTTTTGTGGTGTTTGCCGATGGTAAGTCGGCACGCGAGCCGGTAAAAGGAACAATTCCGCGCGGATATCAGCCTTATGCTTATGCCAACACCCCCGAAGGTTACGAGGCAGCAGCTACTTTGATTAACCCGTATGCCGCCGCCGATAAAGCGACTTTGGAGCAAGGAAAAATGTACTATACTACTTATTGTGCCGTATGCCATGGGGAAAGCGGACAAGGCGATGGCAGTATCTCGGCTACTGGTCCTAATAATGGACCTTTTGCGGGGGTTATCAATTATTTTAGCGCAGGCTATATGCAACTAGAGGAAGGTAAAATGTTTCATTCCATTCATTACGGTAAAAACAACATGGGTTCTTATGCCGGTCAGCTTACCAAAGATGAGCGTTGGAAAATAGTAGCCTATATCAAAAGCATGCAGGCTGCCGAATATGCCAAAACCAACAAAGTAAGTGCCGAAGAAGCGATGCGCTGGGTGCGCGGAAGTGTAGGAGGCAAAATGCCGTCTGCTGCTCTTGCTGCCACAGAAACTGCTGCTCATACCCAAGATGCCGCCGCTGAAACCGCCGATACACACGCTGCCGCCGTCGCCGAAGGAGCTACTGCTTCTGCTGAAACTGATGCAGCATCGGTAAAATCCAAATCTGAGTTGGAAGTGTATGCCACCAAACCCATCGCAAAAGGAACAGTTATTACCTTGCGCAATGTGTTTTTTAATATGGCATCGGCTAAATTAAAAGGCGAATCTAAAGACGAATTAGATCGTTTGGCGGATATTATGAATAAAAATAAAAATTTAAAAATAGAAGTAAGCGGGCATACCGACGATACCGGATTGGGTAAAATAAATATGAAATTATCTAAAAACCGCGCAGAGTCGGTGGTAGAATATTTAGTATCAAGAGGTATAGATAAATCACGTTTTCAGGCGGTGGGTTATGGTGGCAATAAGCCGGTGACAACAGAAAAAACACCCGAAGCACGCGCCAAAAATCGCCGCGTAGAAATCAAAGCACTTTAAAAAGCCCTTATTTCTTTGAACTCAAAAGCAATCTTTTTTTAATATGCGATCTCCAAGTGTCGAAAATTATACTTTCAGCCCTAAACTCCGCAGTTTCAGCCTTATCCTATTGGTGGTAGGCTTGTTGCTGTTTGGTATTGGTGCTTTCTTAAATATGCAATACCCAGCCCGCATTTGGGCAAATTTGTTTGCGACTAACTATTATTTTATCCTGATAGGTTTGGCTGCCATGTTTTTCGTAGCCTCACAAACCATCGGTTATAATGGTTGGTTTATTCTTATAAAACGTATTCCGGAAGCGATGAGCGGCTTTGTGAAGTTTGGAGCAGTGATAATGATTGCTATTTTAGCCTTTGGCGCACACTCCATATATCATTGGATGCACGAAGGTATCACCGACCCCGCAAGCCCGCACTTTGATGAACTCATTGCTAAAAAAGCTCCTTTCTTAAACACTACTTTCTTTTGGGGAGCTACCATTGTTTATTTGGTACTGTGGGTATTCAGCACATACATGGTGCGCCGCAACTCTTTGGAAAGCGACCGAGTGGGCTTCAGTATCGCCAATTACAAAAGTGCCAAAGTATGGAGTATGGTGTTTTTTGGTGATATTTGCCGTATCCAGCTCTACTGCACAATGGCACTGGATGATGAGTATTGACCCACACTGGTTAAGCACTCTGTACGGCTGGTACTGCTTTGCAAGTATGTTTGTAGGTGCTCTTGCTGCCACTACCTGTATTGTTCTTTACTTGAAAGAAGAAGGTTATTTGCCGATGGTAAATGAAAATCACTTTCAAGACTTGGGCAAATTTATCTTCGCTTTTAGTATCTTTTGGACGTATTTGTGGTTCTCACAATTTATGTTGATTTGGTACGGCAATATTCCCGAAGAAACTGCTTATTACAAAGACCGTTTCGATAGTTACAGCTTCTTGTTTTGGTTCAATTGGTTTTTGAATTTTATCGTTCCATTTTTTGCCTTAATGACAGCAGCCAATAAACGGAATATTACTTTATTAAAATTCATTGCCCCCTTGTTGCTATTGTCGCACTGGTTGGATTATTATTTAATGGTAATACCCGGAGCCGTTAAAAATGCCGGATATGTAGATGCCAACGGTGTTGCTATCACCAATTTTGGTTTTGGATTAATGGAAATTGGTTTGCCCATTGCTTATATAGGATTTTTTATTTTGGTAGCATTCAGCGAATTACAAAAGGCATCTTTGATTCCGGTGAATCATCCTTTTATAAAAGAAAGTATGACGCACCACGTTCAATAATTGTTTTTTATTAAAAAATAAATATCTTTTTTGCCTACTAAAATATTTTGTAAAAATATTTGTGTTTGAATAAAAGAAAAAAATTAAAAATAAAAAGAAAGGACTATGACAATATTCTTTGGATTAGCATCAGTTTTTCTCATATTGATAATCCTCTATCAGGTAGCGCGCATACACGAATTGGTAGGAGATGTGCGCAACGATGAAGAGCAAAGCGCATTAGATAATAACCGCTTACAGGCAACACTCTTTATGGTGTTTTTGGTAGTGGGTATGACTGCTGCAATATGGTCAACATTTCATTATGCCCCCTTATATTTGCCAGAACCTTCATCAGAACATGGAATGTGGATTAGAAACATGTTCTTTTGGACATTAGTGGCTACCGTTCCTGTATTTTTTATTACACATATCTTATTGTTTTATTATGCCTATCGCTATCAGGGCAAAAGCGGTAAATTAGGAACTTATTTCCCGCACTCCAATAAGTTGGAGTTGATTTGGACTTCAGTACCTGCCGTTGTAATGATAGCTTTGGTAGCAGAAGGTATGCACAATTGGTATAAGATTACAGCACCTGCTCCGGCAGATGCCGTGGTGGTGGAAGTTACCGGACAGCAATTCAAATGGGATTTGCGCTATGCGGGTAAAGATGGTAAACTCGGTCAGAAAAAAGTACGCCTGATTAATTCCGACAACCCTATGGGGCAAGTATGGGAAGATAAAAATAATAACGATGATTTTATAGCAAATGAATTGCATTTGCCATTGGGAAAACCGGTATTGATGAAAATAAATGCTTTAGATGTATTGCATAGTTTTTATTTGCCGCATTTTCGTGTAAAAATGGACGCAGTACCCGGTATTCCTACACAATTTTGGTTCACACCTACCAAAACTACTGCTCAAATGCGTCAGGAAATGAATAATCCCGAATTTGATTATGAATTGGCTTGTGCTGAATTGTGTGGTAATGCTCATTACAATATGCGCAAAGTGGTAATAGTAGAAACAGAAGAAGAGTTTAACAAATGGCTTGCAGCGCAAGAGCCGATATTGGCGGCTTTGAAACCTGCACAAGATGCTGCTCCCGCTGCTCCTGAGGCTGCTCCGGCAGAAGCACCACATTCCGATACTCCTGCTGCTGACACTACACACCATACCGGCGCAGTAGAGGGAAGTATTTCAAAACCTATTTCTTTGAGATAATAAAATTACCCTTTCTTTTTTCTAACAAAAATATTTTTTCATATACTATGGCAAACACAGAGAGCGGATACAATCCAGAAAATGTATTGCACGGTACGCATACACAGCACCAGGCTGATGTGCATCATCATGATGACGACGACCATGGGCATCACCATCACGGCAATTTTCTTACGAATTATATTTTTAGCCAAGACCATAAGATTATCGGTCGCCAATTTTTGATTACCGGTATTATTTGGGCAATTATCGGAGTGTTTTTTTCGGTATTGTTCCGTTTACAGTTGGCGTGGCCAAATGAATCTTTTCCTATTTTGGAAACTTTTTTGGGCGGCTGGGCAAAGGGTGGAAAATTAGACCCCGAGTTTTATTATGCTTTAGTGACGATGCACGGTACCATCATGGTGTTTTTTGTATTGACAGCCGGATTGAGTGGTACTTTTAGTAATCTACTTATTCCTTTGCAAGTGGGCGCGCGCGATATGGCGAGTCCTTTTATCAATATGTTGTCGTATTGGTTCTTTTTTACGGCGGGCGTTATTATGTTCATTTCCTTGTTTTTACAAACAGGTCCCGCTTCGGGTGGGTGGACGATATATCCGCCATTGAGTGCCATTCAAAAAGCCACGCCCGGCTCCGGTATGGGTATGACATTGTGGTTGGTGAGTATGGCTATCTTCATCGTATCTTCATTGATGGGTAGCTTAAATTATATCGCCACCATTTTAAATATGCGCACCAAAGGCATGACGATGTTCCGTATGCCATTGACTATTTGGGCGTTTTTCTTTACTGCCGTTATCGGGGTATTGTCGTTTCCGGTGTTGTTGGCAGGTGCTATTTTGCTTATTTTTGATCGCAGCTTCGGTACTGCATTTTACTTGTCGGATATTTATTTCGGCGGCGAAGTATTGACCAATAGTGCCGGACAAATTATTGAAGGCGGCAGCCCTATTTTGTTCCAACACTTATTTTGGTTTTTGGGACACCCCGAAGTGTATATCGTAATTTTGCCGGCGATGGGTATGGTTTCTGAAATATTGGCTACCAATTCCCGCAAACCCGTTTTTGGTTATAGAGCGATGGTGTATTCTATTATTGCTATTACAGTGTTGTCGTTCTTGGTATGGGCACACCACATGTTTGTGAGTGGTTTAAATCCGTTTGTAGGTTCGGTATTCGTATTGGTGACGCTTTTGATAGCAGTGCCTTCAGCGATTAAAGTATTCAACTGGATTACAACTATTTGGGGCGGTAATATTCGTTTTACTCCCGCAATGATGTTCGCTATCGGCTTTGTATCTTTATTTATATCGGGTGGTCTTACAGGTATTTATCTCGGTAATTCTGCTATGGATATTCCTTTGCACGATACCTATTTTGTAGTAGCCCACTTCCATATTGTAATGGCGATAGCCGCCGGATTTGGTATGTTTGCAGGTGTTTATCATTGGTTTCCGAAGTTGTTTAATGGTCGTATGATGAATGAACCTTTGGCATATATCCACTTCTGGATTACTTTTGTCGGCAGCTATTGTATATTTTGGCCTATGCACTATTTGGGTATGACCGGTGTGCCGCGTCGCTATTTTTCATTTAATGAGTTTGATACATTCGGTGTATATGGCGATTTGAATGTATTTATTACCATATCGGCTATCGTTGTATTTTTTACTCAGTTTTTGTTTGTTATCAATTTCTTTTACAGCATTTTCTATGGTAATAAAATGCGCACGCCCAACCCTTGGAAAGCCAACTCTTTGGAATGGACAACACCTGTAGTTCCCGGACACGGCAACTGGGAGGGCGAAATTCCGCAAGTGTATCGCGGTGCGCACGAATACGCCAAAGATGGCAGAGATTATACGCCTCAGCATTTGAGCGATGCCGAATTAAAAGCCAACCACGATAAGTTTTTACCGACACTTCGTACTAATTAAAAGTGTTTGCGTTATTAATAGAATAGTTTTAAAAACCCTCGTCGCTGAAAGATGAGGGTTTTTTAATTTAATACCTGAATGAATAATTCTTGATTCTTTAAATAGTGTGTGTTTTTTATGCTTTTTTGAATGTTATAAAATTTTACTTTTCCATGACACAAACTCTTGACTTTTTCATGACAATTCTGTGACAGAAATTCGTAACTTTGCATACCTAAAATAAAAGTTGGTAACACGCGGGTGTCTTTACAGATTATTACTATATCCCATCACAAAGCCACGCTCAATGAATTGGGGCAGTGGATTGTCAATGAGCAATTGCTGTCGTCCAATTTGGCGGAGCACTTACAATATCTGAAAAACCAACACGCCTTGAATGGCTTGTGGTATGTAGCCACCTGCAATCGTATTTTATTTGTTTTATCCGGCGATGCTCCTGCAATCGCCCATCTATCCGATGACACAGCACATTTTTGGCGCAACTATCACCCGCAACTATCACCCGCCGATATTGAAACAATGACCCAAAAAAGCAGCATATATCACGATGCTGCCGCCGTGGAGCATTTGTACGAAGTGGCTGCTTCGGTTGATGCTTTGGTAGTGGGCGAGCGCGAAATTTTACGCCAACTGCGCCAATCTTACGAAGTGTGTAGGCAGGCAGGTTTGATAGATGATACTTTGCGCCTCTTGTCTGAAAATACCGTCAATGTAGCCAAACAAGTATATACCGATACCAAAATCGGCGAAAATCCGGTGTCGGTGGTATCTTTGGCTCTCAAAGAATTAAACCGTCATCATCTTGCACACGATGCCAAAATATTGATGGTAGGTGCAGGGCAAACCATGCATTTGGTTGCCAAACTGTTGCGCGCGCAGGGCTATCACCATTTCACGGTATTCAATCGTACTACCAAAAATCAGGCTATCGGCACTTTGCTCAATATTCCCATACAGCCGCTATCTCGATTAGCGCACTATCGCGAAGGTTTTGACTTGTTGGTGACTTGTGTGGGCAATTCGGAAAATATCATTGACGAAACACTTTTTGCAGCTTTGCGAGGCGACAGCACCGCACCCGCTTATATCATTGATTTGGCAATACCCGCCAATATCAGCCCCGAAGTGAGCAAACAAGAAACGGTGCATTATATCGCTATTGAAAAACTGCGCGATTTGGCACACGAAAACCTCAACCGCCGCCGTCAGGAAATTCAACACGCCAAACAAATTATTCACGCACATGTAAAAACTTTTTCCAAAAAAAAGCCGCCAACGCACTTTGGAGTTGGCAATGGCGGAAATTCCCCAAAAGATAAAAGCCGTAAAAAATAAGGCAGTGGAAGAGGTGTATAGCAAAGAAATAGCGCAAATGGACGAAAACTCCCGCGCTTTGCTCTACAAAGTATTGGATTATATGGAAAAAAAATACATCTCTATCCCCATTTCTGTAGCCAAAGATGCTTTGGAGCAGCAGTGTTCGTAGAAAAAAATCTCACAAAAAAATTTTTACCAACTGAACCGCTCCTGTGCCATAGTAGCTACATAATCGCCGATAGCCAGCGATGCCGTTGCTGCCGGACTCGGCGCATTGAGTACATGAATGGCATTGCGGTTGTGTACAAATTTGAAATCGTCAATCATCGTGCCGTCCGGCGATAGTGCCAAAGCCCGCACTCCGGCTCTGCCCGACACAATTTCGTCCATTTTTAAAGAAGGAATCAGCAGCAACAAACTTTTGTAAAAAGCGCGTTTTGACAAAGAACGATATTGCTCCTGAATACCATAGCCCAAATGCTTTGATACTAATTTCCAAAACCCCGAATAAGTGAGCGCATCTTTGGTATCTTGCCAGTCAAAATCGCTTTTGCGGTAGCCGTCTCGCTTAAATGCAAACACAGCATTGGGTCCACATTCAATATCACCTTCTATCATGCGCGTAAAATGCACACCCAACCAAGGAAAATTCGGATTGGGAACAGGATATATTAAATTGCGCACCCGCTCTTTATTGAGCAGTTCGTAATATTCGCCCCTGAAACCGACAATGCGCAGGTTGGGTTCTAAATGGTGCTTGCGGGCAATGCGGTCGCATTGAGAGCCGCCGCAGGCGATGAGGTAGCGCGTATGCAAAACGCCCTGATTGGTGATGAGACGGGTGCTGTCGTTTTCTTCTTCAATATCCAAAAGCTCGCAGTTGAGGAGGATGTCGCCGCCCTGAGCGCGAAATAATTCGGCGTATTTTTGGGCGACAGTGCGATAATTGATGATGCCCGCACAGCCCACCCGCAAGGCTTTGATGCCCGCACAATAGGGTTCGTAGTCGGTGATGCGGGCGGCGGATAGCCATTCTACATCTTCTACTTCGTTGGCGATAGCGCGGCGGTGAATTTCTTCTAATTGCGGCAATTCGCTCTCTTGGGTGGCAACAATGAGTTTGCCGCATATATCGTGCGGAATGTGATGCTTTTGAGCAAAAGAAACCAAGGCTTTGCGACCTTTTTGGCAAATAATGGCTTTGAGCGATTGCGGTTTATAATACACCCCCGAATGAATAACGCCCGAATTGTGTCCTGTTTGATGAAAGGCGAGTTCAGGTTCTTTTTCAATCAATAAAATACGCAGTGAACGGTGGCGGAAGCGGTCGCTGAGTTGGCAGGCAGTGGCTAAACCCACAATACCGCCGCCGATAATGATGAGGTCGTAATGTGGAGCAGTAGGCGCAGTTGTGTTCATAGCTGCAAAAATAGAAGAAGGCTGCTTTTTAGCGAAATTTTTTTGATGGCGGCAGCTATTTTGATCGTACTATTCGCTCTATCTGTAAGGTGTGTAGGAGTTATATATTCAATGACGGGGCTTATTTCTCTTTCCCCAACATCTTTTTTTTTAATTCTTCGGGTTTTAGGTTCATGGTTTTTATGCCTTCATTTCTTTCTAAAAACTTATATAGCTTTGTATCCGTGCCAAATTTTCTATGCCCCATTTCATTACATTTGATAGTAACATCTATTCGCTGATGTTTATAAGGTACATAAATTACATCGTTTTCTTCTGTTGCTGTGTTCCTGAATCTCAATCTCGTTTCTTGCTCTATATTAATACCAAGAATAGGCTGCATTAACACAGAATTTTTTGTAGAGAACACCTTGTCTATCCCGTCCATTTTTTTTGCAAAAAAAATAGTTTTGTATTTCATTCCTTTGCTTTCAGGGCTTGCTACTTCTTTTTCCCATTTCCAATCATAGCACTCATGCGACCATCTTTCTTTTATGGGTACTTTGCCCACATAATTTCTAGTTTGGGCATCATAATAAGGTGTGGCATCGGCGGCTTGCATGATGAGTTCCACATTGCCCGCTTTGAGGTCTCCTTTGAGGCTTTTGGAGAGGCTTTTGGTAACGAAGGCAAAAATACCCTGTGGCGTTTGTAGGTTAATAATATCTTCGGTGCTGTCGGTTTCAAAAATATAGTCGGCTTCTTGGGCGTAGTATTGTAAGAGGCTGTCGTGTGCTGCCGTCCAGTTTTCGCCTTCTATGTGCGGTATATAACGCTGGTAAGCCGTATCGTTATAAATTTGTTCCACTCGGAGGGTGTCCCATTTAAGGCGTTGGGCGGTGAGGGGCGGGCTGCAAAAACTGAGCAGGAGTAGGCAACAAAGGAGGAGTACATTTTTCATAAATCAGTGTAGTTTTTTGTTAAAAAAATGAAAAAATTCTCATTATCCTCCAAAATAAACCTATTTTTTTCAATATTGCGTAGTGGGCAAGTGTTAAAGATTGAAAAAGTATTTGTTTTTGCGGGTATAAAAAGAAATAATTTTTGCTCGGCGATGCCTGTCAAGGTGTGTACCTGCGGTTACAACTGTTTTGTCGGTGGAAAGGGGAAATTAATGCTTTTTTCTACCACATCTTCTTTTTTTAATTTTGTCGAAATACATATTTTCATATACCACTGTTGTTTTTTCCAATTTTCGCCCTAAACTCGTATATAGAGTTTTTATATTGGGAAAAATATAGGTATCATTATTAATATAAAAACTAATTAACTTTGTCGATAAATCCACCTCATTCTTGCAGTAATCTAATGGAATATGCCTTTTATCATCCCATAAAAACCCAGTATTCCCATATGTTTCATAGATAAAATGTGTAGGCAAAAACAAGGTGTGTACAGTAATTCTTTTATCTTTTTTGGAGGCAAAGGCTTGCAGGGCTGCCTCGTTTTTATCAATACTTTTTATCATAAAAATACCGCTCTCGCCCTTTTTACTGCCATCGGGGTGATAAAATCCACCAACCATTTCCAGAGAGTCTTTCATTCCCTTAAATTTTTGATACTTTTTTGCTCTAATGGTAGAGTAAGTAATAATTTGGAGGGTGTCGCTGTGGAGTTTTCCTTTAAATAGGCGGTGTACTTTGAGGGTTTGGAGCAAGTAAGGTGCCTGCGGGTGATAGTAGGGGTCGTGGTTTTGTGCAGGCAGATAAAGGGTATCACTTTCTGCAATCACTGTAGCTTCTACTATTAATTCGGCATAATCATCAATGGCTTGTGCTGCTTGCTGTTGCGTTTGTTTGTCGCAAATATAAATTACTTCTCCTCGTATAGGCATTGCATCGGGGTCGCGCCGCTGCGCCTGTGTGTTGGCAAAAAAGAATAAACAACACAGCATCGTTGTAAAGCGGCAAATCCATAGGGAGCTAATTAATGGTATGTTTTTCATAAGTTAGTGTAGTTTTTTGTTTAAAAATGAAAAAATTATCATTATCCTCCAAAATAAAACTATTTTTTTCAATATTGCGTAGTGGGTAAGTGTTAAAGATTGAAAAAGTATTTGTTTTTGCGCAAAAAAACCTACTGCGATGATGATTGAAAATTCATCGCAGTAGGTTTTGGGTAAAAAACACATCAAGTTGCGCTGCTTCTGCTGTGCTTTAGTTTTTATCCTGAAAATCCAGTGATTTTACGCCGATTTTGTGCAACAGCGATTTTACGCCCAACTTCACGGTTTCTTTGGCATTGGTGAGGGTCTTTTTGGCAAGGCTGTCGTCGGGGCGGCTCAAAAATTTAGAGTCGCGGAAAGTAACGCCTGCCGCCACCGGCGTATAGAAATAAGTGTAAAAAGATTTACGCGTTTCGCCTTCGGGTACATTGATTTTGGCATAGCCGTGCGGCGAGTTATCGTCTGTATAAAAAACAACGGCTTTGTTGAACAAGCAAGGCACTTTTTTCTCGCAGCGCGTCATTTCTTTATCCCACAATTCCAAATCGCCGCCATATTCGGGTTTCCAGTGTTTGTTCAGATAAATCAATAAATTCAAACGCCTCCAGATATTGTATTTGGCATTCATATTAATGTCAATATGAATATCTACATAGCTGCCGTTGCCGCCCTGATGCACACCGCTGCCGAGCGAGTCGCCTTCTACGCTCATCAGCCCTTCAATGCCGGTAACAGCACCCATCCAATCAAAAAACGCCTGACTTTGTACGACATTGCGCACCTGCAAAAAAGCAGGGTGGAAGCGTTCAAAATGATAGTCTTCGGCTTTTTGCTCATTCATACTTTGGCGGCGTACATTGAGTTGCTCCATTTTTGGAAAATTCTGATAGAGCGTATCCGCAACGGCATTGGTAAGAAAATTATCCAACACTAAATGTTTGCAGGGGTGGGCATTTTCATAATCGTGGCGCAGTTGTTCCACTACATCAGCTTGGAGGTAATGGGGATTGATAATGTTATTCATAAAAAAATGAATCGTTTTTGTAGTTGTAAAGATACAAAAAAAACAGCTTTCTTGTTCGGCTTTTTTTTATGATAAACGATGTAATTTAAACATTAGTATCTGAAAAAGGCGGGGAAAGAAAAATTTAATGCGCGGCATCAGGGTTTCGATGCCGCCGATGTAGGCGTGCTGGCGCGAACTTTTGAGTACACGCACCATACGGCGGGCAAATTTGTGTGCAGACATTCCTTTTTCCTGTGCCACACTGTTTTTGCCGAAAGTGCTGCCGTCTTCGCGCACGGAGTTGAGGGTAATTTCGGTATTTACAAAACCGGGCGAAATAATTTGTACTGCTATATTGGCGGCTTTGAGTTCGTAGCGCAGGGCTTCGTAGTAGCCGTAAATGGCGTGCTTGGAGGCGCAATAAGTGCTTACATTCGGCAAACCAAACTTGCCGAGTACGCTGCTGACTACTGCAATTTTGCCGCCGCCCTGCTGTGTCATCAATTTGGCTACGCGCTTGGTGAGCCATATATTTCCGAAATAATTGACTTCCATAATGTGGCGGTCAACGGCATCGTAAGTGTCGATGGCTTTGGATTTGTGGGCAATGCCGGCATTATTCACCAATATATCAATGCGTCCGAATGCTTGGGCGGCTTGCTGTATGGCGGTATCCATTTGCGCACTGTCGCTGATGTCCAAAGGCAGCATATATACCCGCTCAGGGTGGCGTTGGCGGAGGATTTGCAGCGGCTCTTGGCGGCGCGCCGACACTATCAGGCGGCACTGCTCTTGCTCCAAAAGCACTTCGGCTAAGGCATAGCCGATACCCGAAGATGCGCCCACTATCCATACCACGGTATTGTTGTTCATATCCATAAAACAAAAGTAGCAGTAAAATTTTTCATTTCTTGCCTAATTTTAATTATCCTTTTTTAAAAAAGAAATGATTTGCAAAGCGGAGATTTTTATAATTTTGATGATAATTTATCGTTTTTAATACTTTTGTCGCCAATGTTTATGGTAATAAAAAAAATACGGCATTGCCGCGATATTCAAACTATTGGATAGATAAAGGGCTGCCGTTTTTTATTTTTTCAAATTTTTAGAGATACGCTTTATTTTTTTAGCTCAGTTTCATGAATCAAACATCTGATTTTTTTTCCAAGATTCGTCAATATTTACAAGATAATCCCCTGCTCAGAAAAGTGTTGCTGTGGGGAGGGATTTTTTCGGCGGCAATAGTTTTGTTTTTTATCACGCTGATTATTTTGGTATATCTCGGCGTTTTTGGTGCTTTGCCTTCGCGCAGCGACCTCGCCGCCATTCAAAATCCTTTGGCTTCCGAAGTATATGCCGATGACGGCACACTTTTGGGGCGTATTTATCTGCAAAACCGCATTTTTACACCTTCCAATAAAATTCCGCGCTCGGTATATTCGGCTTTGGTAGCCACCGAAGATGCCCGTTTTTTTCGCCACGAAGGTATTGATACGCGCAGTTATTTTAGGGTGCTGATAAAAACTTTACTCCTCGGCGACCGCAGTTCGGGGGGCGGCAGCACGATTAGTCAGCAACTTATCAAAAATTTGTTTCCGCGCGAAGATTACGGATTTATGTCTATCCTCATTGTAAAAATCCGCGAAGCCCTCATTGCGGCGCGTTTGGAAAATACTTACAACAAAGAGCAGATTTTGGCGATGTATCTCAATACTGTTTCTTTTGGCGAAGATGTCTATGGTATCGGTGCGGCAGCGCAACGCTATTTTAACATCACCCCCGAAAAACTCAAAACAGAGGAGGCGGCAACTTTAATCGGTATGCTCAAAGCCACTACCGCCTACAACCCGCACCGCAATCCCGAAGCCTCGAAACAACGCCGCAATGTGGTGTTGCAGCAAATGATGAAATACGGCTATATTTCGGAAAGCAAAGGCAACGAACTCCAAAAAACGGAACTGGTGCTCAATTACAACCGCACTTCGGGCGTGGACGGATTAGCCCCGCATTTGCGCGAGTATATCCGCCAGCAATTGAGCACTTGGTGCAAAAATAATCCGAAACCGGACGGTAGCACCTACAACATCTACACAGATGGACTAAAAATTTACACCACCATCAATGCCAAAATGCAACGCTACGCCGAAGAAGCCGTAAACGAACACTTAAGCAAACTCCAAACTCAATTTGATACGCACTGGAAAGGCAAGCAACCCTGGGGCACGGATAATGCTTTTTTGGAAGCCATCAAAAAACAAAGCGACCGCTACAAACGCCTCAAAGCCGCCGGAACAAGCGAAAGCGAAATCAATAAAATATTTAAAACGCCCATACCGATGCGCGTATTTACTTGGCAGGGCGAACAGGAAAAAACGATGTCGCCGATGGATTCTATTGTCTATTATTTAAAGTTTTTAAATGTGGGCTTCAGTGCAATGGATCCTAACACGGGGCATATTAAAGCGTGGGTAGGGAGCATCAAATACAAATATTTTCAGTACGACCATACCCTTGCCCGCCGTCAGGTGGGTTCTACTTTCAAACCTTTGGTATATGCTGCCGCTTTGGAAAATGAAGTCGCTCCTTGTAATTTTTATGCCAACGAACTGCGCACTTACAGCGACTATCAGGACTGGACACCGCGCAATTCAGATGAAAGCGACGAGGGCTACACCGGATTTTATAGTATGCACGGAGCTATGGCAAAGTCTGTGAATACGGTGTCGGTGCAGGTATTGTTTGATGCGGGTTTGGATAATGTGATACGGTTGGCTGAAAAATTGGGTATTCACAACAAAATTCCCGAATTACCTTCCATTGCATTGGGTACAGCCGAGTTGTCGTTGCAGGAAATGGTAACAGCTTATTGCGCTTTTGATAATGGCGGGGCAGCCGTACAACCTGTTTATTTATTGTCATTGAAAGATAAAAACGGCAAGCTCATCAGCGATTTTAATTCGGGGCTTGCCAACCGCTACAAAACCGGAGCGATGAGCCGCGAAACGGCGCGTCTGATGACCAGCATTATGCAGGAAGTGGTAGAAAACGGCACAGCACGCAGTTTGCGCCACCGCTTTGGTTTGCAAGGCGATATAGCCCGGAAAAACAGGAACTACACAGATTCATGCTGATGGTTGGTTTATCGGTTATGTACCCGATCTGGTCGCCGGAGTTTGGGTAGGTGGTTACAATCAATATTTGCGTTTCCGCGATTTGTCGTTGGGGCAGGGAGCGGCAATGGCTTTGCCAGTTTGGGGGATTTTTATGAATAAAGTATATAAAGACGCATCGCTGAAAATAAGCCCTTACAAAAAATTTCCGGCACTTGATGAGGAGTTGGCAAGTATTTTGGATTGTCCTTCCTATTTGAATGATGAAGAATATATCGCTTGGCAAAATGGCACTTATTATGAGCAGGACGGCAGCGACACCCTCGCAACCGATGGCACAGTGGTAGCAGCACCCGACCGCACTGGTGGGCGCATTATCGGAAAACCGAATGTAGTGCCGCGCCGCAACAATAATCAGGGGGTAGCCGCACCCGAAGAGCCGCAAGCCGAAGAAAACAAGCAAAAAGGAAATTTCTGGAGCAAAATACGCGATTTGTTTAAGAAGTAAAACGGCGGGAGTTTTACCACCTATATATCAACAAAAAGCCTTAATTTTGCGAGGTTTTTCGCTAATTTGCGTCAATACATAATTATACCTAACACAAAAAAATTTAAGTTTAAATCTATAACGATGAGTAAAGAAATCACCTCCCGTTCCGAGGACTATTCTAAGTGGTACAATGATTTGGTAATAAAAGCAGGTCTCGCCGAGCATTCCGATGTGCGCGGTTGTATGGTTATTAAGCCTTATGGCTTTGCAATATGGGAAAAAATGCGCGATATTTTAGATAAAAAATTCAAAGATACGGGGCATGTCAATGCAGCTTTTCCTTTATTTATCCCGAAAAGTTTTCTATCTAAAGAGGCAGAACATGTGGAAGGTTTTGCGAAAGAGTGTGCCGTAGTTACACACTATCGCCTCAAAAACGCCCCCGACGGCAGTGGTATCATCGTAGATCCCGAAGCCCGTTTGGAAGAAGAACTCATCGTGCGCCCCACGTCAGAAACCATCATCTGGAGCTCGTACAAACGCTGGGTAAGCAGCTACCGCGATTTGCCTTTGCTCATCAATCAGTGGGCAAATGTAGTGCGTTGGGAAATGCGCACCCGCCTCTTTTTGCGCACCACTGAATTTTATTGGCAGGAAGGACATACCGCCCACGAAACCGCTCAAGAAGCCATCGACGAAACTCGTCAAATGTTGGACGTATATGCCGATTTTATGGAAAACTACATGGCGGTGCCTGTTATCAAAGGTGAAAAAAGTGCCAATGAACGCTTTGCAGGAGCAGTAGATACCTACACCTGCGAAGGTATGATGCAAGACGGCAAAGCCTTGCAAATGGGAACTTCGCATTTTTTAGGACAAAACTTTCCCAAAGCCTTTGATGTGAAATTTTTAGGGCGTGACGGCAAAGAAGAATATGCGTGGGCTACCAGCTGGGGCGTTTCTACCCGCTTGATGGGCGCACTCATTATGTGCCACTCCGATGACGATGGTTTGGTGCTGCCTCCGGCTTTGGCTCCTTTGCATGTGGTGGTAGTGCCTATCAACAGCAAGCAATTGGACGAAAAAGAAGCCCAACTCCATGAAATCGTACAGACATTGAAACAACAATTAGCAACACAGGGCTACACCCTCAAATTTGATACCGACCCTACCAAACGCCCGGGCTTCAAATTCGCCGACTACGAAATGCGCGGTGTGCCGGTGCGCATTGCCATAGGTGCACGCGATTTGGAAAATGGTGTGCTTGAAATTGCCCGCCGCGATACCAAAGAAAAACAAACTGTTGCTATTGCGCAGGCTGCCGGATATATTGTGGAATTGTTGAAAGATATTCAGCAAAATTTATTCAACAAAGCAAAAGACTACCGCGATACCCACATCACCCAAGTGAATAGCATGGAAGAATTTGAGCATGTGCTGGAAGAAAAAGGCGGCTTTATCAGTGCACACTGGGACGGCACTACCGAAACCGAAGTGCAGATTAAAGAACGCACCAAAGCAACTATTCGTTGTATTCCTTTAAACAATCTGCAGGAAGCAGGAGTTTGTATATTGACAGGAAAACCCTCCACACAAAGAGTTTTATTTGCCCGTGCATATTAAAAAAGACATAAAATATATTTTAAAAAATTCCATAGAAATATATTAGCCCAACTAACGATTTGATTAAAATTATATCCATTTATTGACCTTAAATTATAAAAAAATCCTCTTTTTATTTGAAAGAAATCATCATTAATATTGAAGGCGTGAGTTTAGTGGAATTTTTCGGTATCAACAACGAACATTTCAAAATACTCAAACGCGCATTTCCCGGACTAAAAATTACACATCGTGGCAATCGCATACACGCCATAGGTGGCGAACACGAGTTGGAGGTTTTTCAGGATAAGGTAGAAAATATGATGCTGTTTTTGCGCCGCTACGGTCATCTTTCTATTGACAATCTGGAAAATATGCTGGAAGGTTTGGAAATACAAAGCCAAAATTTGCCGCCGCAAGATGATAGCATTATTGTTTTTAGTTCCAACGGTAATCCGATTCGTGCCAAAACGCCCAACCAAAAACGCTTGGTGGAAGCAGTGAATAAGCACGATATAGTTTTTGCCATCGGACCTGCCGGAACCGGAAAAACCTATACTGCCGTAGCTTTGGGGGTACGCGAACTCAAAAATAAAACCGTCAAACGCATTATTCTCACGCGCCCCGCTATTGAAGCAGGCGAAAGCCTGGGATTTTTGCCGGGTGATTTAAAAGAAAAAATAGATCCTTATTTGCGCCCTTTGTACGATGCTTTGGACGATTTGATACCGCGCGACAAACTGAAAATGTATCTTGAAAATCGCACCATTGAAATTGCGCCTTTGGCTTATATGCGCGGTCGCACGCTCAATAGTGCTTTTATTATTTTGGACGAAGCCCAAAACGCTACACAAGTGCAGATGAAAATGTTTTTGACACGCTTGGGACCTTCGGCAAAATATGTGGTTACGGGCGATTTGTCGCAGGTGGATTTGCCGCATAACCAAAAGTCGGGTTTGCGCCGCGCTTTGGATATTTTGCGCGATATCGAAGGTATTTCGGTGGTGCGTCTCACAGAAGAAGATGTGGTGCGGCATCGTTTGGTGAAAGAAATCATCAAAGCCTACGACCGCTCCGAAGAAGAAGCACGCAAAAGAAACGAAGAAATGAAAGAAGCCGCCGAAGCAGAAACAAAACCGATGAAAAAGGGCAACGGCGACTCTGCATAAGAGAATGAGTGTTTTTTTTTTAACTGGAATGGTCAAATACAATGCGCCATTTGCCTTGAATTTTTTTCCAAATCAGTGAAAAATAACCTTCAATATTTTCTTTTTCGGTGCGGAAAAGCTCCCATTTTCCGGTCATCAGAGCCATTTCGGGCGTGAGTGCTTCGAGCGACAGCATAGTAAATTGAAGTTGCCCCATAGTAGCGGCATCGGGGTAGTTTTTGAGGTAGCGGTCTAAAGTAGCCTGCCAGCCGTAGGTAATTCCGCTTTTGCCCATAAAACGGAGGCTGTCGCTTTGGTGGTAGCCTTCCATAAAGCCCCGCACATCGGCGCGATTCCAAGCGGCTTGTTGTGCCTGCAAAATGTTGGTGATACTTATGCTGTCGGCAGTGGAAAGGCTGCCGGATTGGATTTGTGCAACTGATTGTTGTGCAAGCAGAACAACAAAAAAGATGTTCAAAAAAAGAAAACGATATAAAGGAATCATGTTCATGTGTTTATTCTGTGAGATTTTTTTATTGCATTGGCAAAAATAAAAAAAGGCGACATCATTGATGTCGCCTTTTTTATAGTGTTTGTTTGAATAACTAAATATTAATTAGCATCAACACCCAAAGCTTTCAAAGTCTCGATGCTCATGTTGCCTACGCTCAAACCTTTGTCTGTTTGGAATTTAGTCAAAGCAGCTTTAGTTTTAGAACCCATTACGCCGTCAATCGGACCTGGATCGTAACCTTGACCTTGCAAAGCGCGTTGTACGCTCATAATTTTGCTGTCGGTAGTTTTAGCAGCGCACAAAACTTCTTGCCAGCCTGTGAATTCACCTTTTCTTACCAAATTACGTTTAGTAACATCTTTGTACTCAGCAGGGATAGATTCAGTGCGTGAAGTAGCAGGAGAAACTAATTTTTTGGTAGTGATGGTTTTGTATTCAGCAGGAATATCTACTACGCGGGTAGTTGCAGGAGTTTTGATAACTTGTTTAGTAACTGTTTTGTATTCAGCAGGAATCTCTACTTCTTGAGTAGTTGCAGGCTGAACAGTTACACGTTTAGTGATGGTTTTGTATTGTGCAGGAACTTTTTCCCAACATTGAACCATACAATCTTCAGGATTGGCAGATAAACAAGCGGGGTCAACTTTTTTCTTTACCCAACGACCTGTTTCAGGGCTTACCAAAATCTGCTCAGTAACGTTATCGTATTTAGCAGGAACTTCGATTAACTTTTTACCGGCAGGTTTTACCAAAATTTGCTCGCTAACGGTTTCGTAAGTAGCAGGAATTACCTCAATGCGCTGAGATGCTTCTTTTGCCAAGATACGCTCTTCGCCGTTTTCGTAACGTGCAGGCTCGGTAAGTACGCGAGAACCTTCTTCTTTCACCAATACTCTTTCGGTAGTGGTTTCATAAACATCGGCTGTTTTACATTTAGCGTAGCATTTGCCGTATTCAGGATTTGGCGGTAAATCATCAGCAACTGATTGTGCAATTGCAGATACGCTCATCATCAATGCAAGCATTGAAACAGACAGTGTAGAAATTTTTTTCATTTTTACTTTTAAATATTATTTTGATTTAATTTGATTTATGCAGAATTTGACGCTTACACTTGGAGAAGTCACAAGATTTTGATAATATTTTTTTTATTTTATATCAATCAATTATCTAATCTTTAATTGATGGAGTATGATTTTTGAACTAAAAAAACCAAGTATAATTTAAAATTTTTTATACAATTATATATAAAATATAAGATGATAAAAATTATGGCTGCAAATTTACATCAAAAAATCATAGCTGCTATTATTTTTTATGCTTTTTTTGATTAAAATTAAAGAATTTCTTGTCTTTTTTTCGTTAATATGCTGTTTTATATGGAGGCAGAGCCATTATCATACAATACAGAGAGGGCATTGTGGCGAATTTGCACCTTTAAATCAATAGGTTCGGAAGTGCTGCGTGCTTCGCCGTCAAAGTGGTAATGTGTGAGCGCGGTACTGCTGACGGATACCTGACGGCAACGGATAATTTCTACATAGCCGTTTTTGGGGGTTTCGCCTTTAAAGGTACTCCATATCATCGCTGGTGCGCTGTATAACGGGAATTTTTTTACTACACATACATCTAAATACCCGTCATTAACGGAGGCTTGCGGCGCAATTTTAAAGTTGCTACCGAATTGGTTGGCGTTGCATACTGCCACAAAAAAAGCCTCCACAGTTTGGTCGTAGCCGCTATCGGTGCAAATGCGATATGATGCGGGGCGGTATCGCCAGTATTCTATGGCAGAAAGATACACATAGCCTGCAATGCCGCGAAAATGTGCATTGCTGAATTGGGTGGCTACGCGGCTGTCGAAGCCACTGCCGCAGGCGCAAAAGAAAGGTGCATTATTGAGCAAGCCGCAATCCATATAGATGGGGGTTGTCGCTTGCAAAAAACGGATAGCGGCGCGGCTGTCGAGCGGAATATTGAGGCTGCGAGCCAAACCATTGCCGCTGCCTTTGGGTATTATACCCAAAGCGGTATGGCTGCCGATAAGGGCGCGTGCTACTTCATTTACGGTGCCATCGCCGCCTACGGCTACGGTTGCATAATAATTCGCTTGTGCACAGCGGTTGGCAATTTCGGTGGCGTGTGCGGCGTATTCCGTAAAAATACACTCCACCTCGTAGCGACTCTTATCCATTTCGGCATCAATGAGCTGCAATATTCCTTTTTTGCGGTCAGTGCCGGAGCGCGGATTGATAATGAAAGCTATTTTTTTTTTCAATATAACGATAGCAGCAAAATGAATAAATATTTTGAAAATCAATTGCTGTGTATATCACAACAAATAAAATTATCATTCGCTGCTGGTGCCTTTAAATTGCTGGTCGCTTTGTGCAAACAGAATATTAAAAGTAGTGAGCGAGCCGTAGATGCGTGTAAGGTATTGCTGGAGTTCTATTTTTTCTTCATTGCTCAATGCCGAAGCATTTATTTTTTGTTCCATTACGCGCAGGCGATCGCGGGTCATAATAATTTTATGAAAAAATGTTTCAATCGGAATTTCTTTGGGTTTGAGGCTGTTGTTGGCGGGCTGAAAAACCATTGTGCCGTGTTTCCAACGCTCGCCCAAAGGTACAATTTCATTCGTATTTCCCCATTGGCGCAGCAAGTTGCTGAGGGTATGTTCTACTTCTTTTAAAGTGAGGGTGTTGGCGGGAGCTTCTATAATTTGAACGGCTTGGAGGCGGTCATCGTTGATAGAAATTTCCAAAGCGGCATCGCGCGTTTTGAAATACACCTTATATTGCGTTATACTGCTTTCTACCACCACGCCACTGCCAAATTGGGTGTGTGTAACACGAGAACCCACGCCTAATATTTGCTTTTCTTCTGCTGACATAATAAATGGACAAAGATAAAAATAATGGTTAAAGATAAGCGGAAACTATGATACATAGGCACTTTAGCAATAGAAAATTTACCTCCCTCATTTTATCCTTCAAAGGAGAGAAGTTTTAGGCAATACAAAAATGTTGTTTTTCATGGTTGAATAATAATTTTAGTGGTGGAATAATAATTTTTGTTTTGAAAAACAACCCAGTACATACCCTGCGGCAATGCGGGCAAATCTAATGCGGATACACCTTTATAGACAGGTTGATGAAAAACCGCTACCCCTTGCAAATTATTGATGGTGATGCTTCCGTCTTCAAAAGGTGATTTTCGCAATACAGCCGCTTATCCCGCACAAGGCTCGGAAAAATACGAGGCATCATTTCATCTGCTGCATTGTCGTTGAAGCCTACATTGCTATATTCACAAACATCTACATTTGGTAAACCGCTCAACAACGAAGTAGAAACTTCATTGTCTTCATAACAATTTAAGGAAGTGGTTGAATAATCTGTACCACATACCATAAATGGGAAAAAATCAGGATAAGACCCTAATTTTTCATCTATATATTTTAACAAAATAGGGTCTATAAAAAATGGATTTTCAACGCCACAAATTGTATCGCTAATTGTTGAAGCAGTAACATACAGACGCTTTGAAAAAAATTTGGAGCAAGTTCTATATTCTTAATAGAATCGACTTGTATTTTGATACTATCTACTACATAAGGGATCTTACTGTACCAAAATTCTCCCACCTTTTTATTAAAATCAAAGAGGGTATAAAATTCACCGTTGAAATAACGCTCTACCACGCCGTTTTCAATGTGCAAATAAGCATTGTGATAGCCTTTAATGATACGACAGATTTTCCCTTAAGGGTATCACCTACAGATCTTGTAATCGCCCAACCAATATCGTCTTGATTTTCAAACATATCATGAGACGGAATAAGGTAAGTCCACTTCGCCCCAATGGGTGCAAACTCGGCATTTTGGGCGCGGGCTTCGGGCTGTGGTGCAAATAATGTCAATATCCACACTGCCAATAGCAGCAGCCAACGAGGGCGCAATAAAAAGTATTTGGTTTTCATAACAAAAAATTGAAAAAGTATATTGGGTAACATCACCCTTTTGTTCTTTCTCTTTGCGGCTCTGCAGTTAGTAGCTTTTTTACCGCTAAGGCGCAGAGGTGCAAAGCTGTTTTTTTATATAATAACGGCACTAATTAACTGCCTATTTTTCAAGATACCAAGTATTAGAGCGGGCTTTTTGTCATTGTTTTGTAAAAAGTGTGTTTGGGTGAAAGAGGGTAAAATTTCTGTATAATCGGTGTCCACAAGCGCAATATTGAACAGATGCTAATAAAAACTATACATCGGCAAGATTTTTATATTTATATACAAAAAAACCGCTTATTTTGCTGCTGAATTGTATTTAAAAAAATTTATCTATTAAGCCAAGTTATACACAAACTATGAAGCATTTTTATTTATTATTTCTGATGATAGGCTTGTTTGCCCTTAAAACGCAAGCACAAAGTTGTGAAGGCGGTACTATCGGAAGCACTTTGGGTAACAGTTTTACGCTGTGTCCGGGGCAGAATACGGTATTGAGCAATACCGGAGCCTCTGCTACTGCCAACTATACCTATATTGCCACTACTACCAATGGTACTATTCTATCTGTACTCACCAACAATATTTTGTCGGTTGATGCCACCAATACAGTATCGCGCCGCGTGTATGGCGTATCCTATAGCGGCACACTCAACGCTCCGGTGGGCAGCAACATTGCTACCATCGGTGCTTCGGGCTGCACGGATTTGTCGGGCAACTACCTGTCGGTGGGCGACCCGCTTACTTTAGATGTAGATGTGAGCTGTAATAATGGAAGTGCTAATGTTCAAATTTCGGTGGACGGCGGTATCGGCAATGCTCAAAACTTTGTTTTTACCAATCAAAATGGCGCACCGCTCACCAACGACCCCAATACTACCGCCGTTACGGTTACTGATGAAAGCGGTTGCAGTGTAACCCAAGCTGTTGATTTCGATTGCACTTCGCCCTGCGATGATATTACATTTAGTTCGGGTTATAATTGCGAAGCCGGTGCTGCTACTTTAGCTTTGACAGCGAGCGGAGGCAGCGGATTTTATCAATACACCAACAACGGCGTGGTGGTAGATGACGGTGACCCCGTTCAAAATGGGCAAACCCTGAATTTGGTGCTGCAAGATTTAATCAACGGTTGCTCCGTAGTAGCCGACCCGCTTACGGTGGCTTGTAATCCTTGTGCAAGTTTGCCTTTACCCGGCTTTACTACTTTATGTGTATTCGGCAAAGCCTACTTGTTTATAGATGCTCCTTATACCTACAATCTGCACGACCAAAACGGCAATCCGGTAGTCAATGGCAACGCTTATAATGCAGGCAGCACTTTGGTTGTAGATGGTACTATCAATGGTAATTGCACTTTGCCTACCCTCACTTTGATATTTAATCAATGTTCCGCTTGCTCAGGGCTGTTTTTATCTCCTACCTACACCTGCAACGGCACTACTGCCACCCTTGAAATGAGTGCCGTAGGCGGTTCTGGAAGTTACTCTTATACAGATGGTGCGGGAAATCCTTTGACAACAGGTACGCAAAAAAGTCAGGGCGATACGCTTTCTGTTGTCGTAAAAGACAATGTAACCAACTGTACCTATCAAACCCCCTTATTTCAAATAAATTGTAATAATAATTGTAATTCCTATTTTATCGCTTATTCGGTGTCGGCTTCGTGCTACAATGGTAAAAAGTATTTTTATTATATTTCGGATAATGACGGCACAGTTATTAAAGACCAAAACAATAATATTATCCAAAACGGACAAGCCTTGTCGCCGGGGAATTATCAGCTTTCTGCCTACAACAACAGTGGTTGTATTCGTCCTTTACAACCTTTTGAAGTATCCTGTATTTCTTGCGATGGTTCTTTGGCGGCTACTTCTAGCTATTCTTGCAATACTGCCACCGGCGTAGCTACTTTACAACTGGCAGCAAGCGGCGGTACAGCTCCTTATACTTTTACGACCCAAAATGGGAATACTATTCAAAACGGAGCAACATTGAGCGATGGGCAACAACTCACAATTACCGTTACCGATGCCAATAATTGCTCGGCAATGGCTGCACCTTTGGTAGTGGATTGTGAAGTGGCTGTCAATTGTTCTACTTTACAGGCTACTGCTTCTTACGTTTGTAACAACAACGGACAGGGGGTTTTGAATGTGATTGCCACTGGCGGTACTGCTCCCTATACTTTTCGCAACCAAAATAATGTGGTCGTAAGTAATGGAACTTTATTGAATGATGGAGCGAGCTATATAATTACAGTAATAGATGCCAACGGCTGCACGTTTTCTGCCACTTCATTTACGGTGCAATGCGCAATACCGTGTAATACGCTCACCGCTACGGCTTCTTATATTTGTGTAAATGGAGTAGCTACTTTGAATGTATCGGCAAGTGGCGGAAATGGCGGCTATGTATTTAAAAATCAAGGGATTACGGTGGTCAATGGTGCTTTGTTGAGTGATAATCAATTTGTACAGATTACCGTCACCGATGCCGAAGGCTGTTCATTTACCACCAATGCTTTTACGGTAGATTGTCCGCCGCCCTGCCCTGCCATCAGCATCAATGCAAGCTATATCTGTCAGGGTGAAACGCCTTATTTGCAAGTAAGCGCGAGTGGCGGTGCTGCCCCTTATGCTTATTATTACAACGGAAATAGTGTACAAAGCGGCAGTGTATTGCCCAATAATGCAAGTGTTGGCGTTTCTGTTACCGATGCCAACGGCTGTACGGTTTCGGCAGTTCCTTTTACGACAGTATGCAACGACCCTTGCGATAATTCTACTTTGAGTATCAATGCTTCTTTTATCTGCAATCAAAACGGTACTGCTACTTTGAGCGTAGCTGCTACCGGAGGAGTGGGTAATGTGGTGTTTACTACACAAAGCGGTGCGGTGGTCCAAAACGGACAAACGCTCTCGAATGGCACTTACCTCATCACGGCTACCGATGCCAATGGCTGTACGGCAACAGCTACGCCTTTACTAATTAACTGCACTGCTAATCCTTGTTTAAATACCGATTTGCAGGTAAGTGCTAATTATATTTGCAATAATCAGGGTAGCGGCGTACTCAATATCACCGCCAATGGCGGAACACCGCCTTACAGTTTTTACAATGCTCTGAATGGTGCTGCCCTGCAAAACGGACAAACGGTATTCAACGGTGTCACTTATCAGGTGAGTGTTACCGATGCCAACGGTTGTTTTGCTTCTACGGGTTCTTTCACTGTTAATTGCCCCATTGTACCGGATTGCAGCACCCTGAACGGAACAGCAACCTATGCGTGCAGCAATGGAGTGGCTGCGCTCAATGTATTTGCAAGCGGCGGCTCGGCTCCTTATATTTTCGCCGACCAAAACGGAAATGTATGGAACAACGGTACTGTTTTGACCAATGGAACTACTTATATTTTTACTGTTACCGATTCCAATAATTGTACGAAGCCCGCAGGTAGTTTTACTGTAAATTGTGCTATTGACCCTTGCATCGGCAACCCGCTGACGCTTACTGCTGCTTATACTTGTATCAATGGTATAGCTACGCTCAATATGGCGGCGGCGGGTGGCACTGCGCCTTATACTTTTACTAATCAAAACGGCTTTTCTTTCAGCAATGGTGCTGCTTTGGTCAATGGAGCTACTTATGTTTTTACCGTCACCGATGCGAACAACTGCACCTATACTGCCACCGCATTTACAGTAGATTGCCCACCGCCTAATCCTTGTGCTTCTGCGAATTTAACTGCCACAGCAGGATATAATTGCGAAGCCGGAGTTGCTACTTTAAATCTCGCTGCCAACGGTGGTTTGCCACCTTATACTTTTACCGACCAATTGGGCAATGAATGGCAAAACGGCGATGCCATAAGCCACGAAGCAGCTTTTATTTTTACTGTCACCGATACCAATGGTTGCACTGAAACCGCCACTCCTTTTGTAGTGGATTGTCCTTCTGTGTCTGTTTGTGATAATTTGGTGGTGAGTGCTTCTTATAATTGTATCAATAATGTGGCTACGTTGGCGGTGAATGCCAATGGCGGCACTCCACCTTATTCTTTTGTGAACCAATTAGGGCAAACCCTTGCCAATGGCGCGCCTTTGAGCCACGAAGCACAGGTGATTATTACCGTCACCGATGCCAATGATTGTGTAAAAGTAGCTCCGGCATTTACGGTAGATTGCCCTACCGGTTTGGAAGATGCCGCCACTGCTCATATTGCCTTATTCCCAAATCCTTTGCACAATAATGATGCACTCCACATCATAAATAATGGCGGTGGAATGATTGATGTTGTGCGGGTGTATAATGCGCAAGGCAAATTAATTACTCAACTGAATACGGCGTTCAGCACTTTTGCTTCGTTGGATACCCGTTCTTGGGCGGCAGGGGTGTATATGATAGCTTTTGAAAAAGAAGGTGCTGTATATTACAGCAAACTGATTAAAATCTGATAGGCGATAGTTGTTTTTAATTTTATAATGGTAGATGTAGAGATGCAAACGTGCCGCATCTCTACATTTTTTTTAAGCGGAATTTTTAAAAACAATACTAATCCAATTTTTTTAGATGCAGCACGATACAAGCCCGCCGAGGGTAGCAATTCTTTAGGTGGAGCGCGATACAAGCCCGCCGAGGGTAGCAATTCTTTAGGTGCAGCACGATGTATATCCTGCCGAGGGTAGCAATTCTTTAGGTGCAGCACGATGTATATCCTGCCGAGGGTAGCAGTTCTTTAGGTGCAGCACGATGTATATCCTGCTGAGGGTAGCAATTCTTTAGGTGCAGCACGATGTATATCCTGCTGAGGGTAGCAATTCTTTAGGTGCAGCACGATGTATATCCTGCTGAGGGTAGCATTTCTTTAGGTGCAGCACGATGTATATCCTGCCGAGGGTAGCAATTCTTTAGGTGAACCACGATATATATCCCGCCGAGGGTAGCAATTCTTTAGGTGCAGCACGATGTATATCCTGCCGAGGGTAGCAATTCTTTAGGTGCAGCACGATGTATATCCTGCCGAGGGTAGCAATTCTTTAGGTGCAGCACGATGTATATCCTGCCGAGGGTAGCAATTCTTTAGGTGCAGCACGATGTATATCCTGCCGAGGTAGCAATTCTTTAGCTGCAGCACGATGTATATCCTGCCGAGGGTAGCAATTCTTTAGGTGCAGCACGATGTATATCCTGCCGAGGGTAGCAATTCTTTAGGTGCAGCACGATGTATATCCGATAAATTACCGACACCTTTGAGGTGTCGGTAATTTACAGCCGCCGAAGGTAGTAATTTTATTTTATCAATAATTTTTGTGAAAACATAGATTTTTTTGAAATTACTACAATTGTATATAACCCTGAATTTATATGGCTTAAATTTAAATAACAAGTACCATTATTACATACCGGATTGTTTTGTCTGAATGAGCTTTTTCCCATTGAGTCAAAAATTTCAATACAACTTATATTCATTTCTTGCATAGCATCAGAAGCGTATATATACACTTCACCTTGAGTAGGGTTGGGTACTATTTTAAATGGATAATTTACTGATTTATTGATTTCGCTTAACCCCACAATACTCGTGCTGGCTTCGGCTATTGGATTTTTAGTTTCTGTATTACCTGCCTTGTCTGTGGCAATAACGTAAAAACTGTAAGAATGTCCCACCTTTCCTGTAAATAAACTATAATTAGTTTTTAGATTGGACTGCCATAGTGTAAAAACTTCGTTATCTTCAGATACATATATAGTATAGTAGTCAATTCCTGAATGTGCATCACTACCATTCCAATTTACAACAAACGCAGTATCATTGGTTTCAGCAGATAAATATTCAATACTACTTGAAGGGTTTATTTTGTCAATGGTATTTGTGAAAACGGGAGTTATTATTGGTGCATTAGAATCAAAAACAATACTTGCACTGTTTTGTATAGTTTCTGGAGTAGATAGTGTAAACTTAGGGGATATGGTGAAATGTACAAACCCTTCTCCTTCGGGTTTATTGACATTTGGCGGCAAAAAACCTGCATCAATATCTTGTGTTAAGTCCATAGTTGCGGGGTCAAAAGAAGTAAATTTCCAAGAAACAGTTCCTTCGTTGGTATTAACCCAAGCTCTTACTCTAACAATTGTATTAATTTCAGGGCGTAAATCTACATCTTGACTAAATGTAGTTTCTCCAATAAATTCACCAAAGGAACTAATATTGCCCCCAAAGCCAAAATCTGTGAATTTAACACTATTAATATCTAAAACAGTAGTATCAATTACATCAGTTATAAGTACCTCGCTTGCACTTGCACTTGCAGAATCTACATTTTCAAAATAAATTGTATAAGGTATAGCTACATCACCTTTTATATAGTTTAGATTATCTGTACCTATAATTCCGATTTTATCATTGGGATCCATAGAAGTAGCTACCTGTATTTTTCTTGGAGGTTGTGGGTCAGGGACACAATCGCTGATGTCACTTATTGTCGATCCTACGGTAGATAATACTCCTGCCGCTTTTAATAATTGTTTTGCAATGGTCTTTGCGACTTCGTCAGTGGGGCTAAAAGGAGACAGACAATTGGCTATGCCTACTACATCAAATATCAAATTGAATACATTTGTCGCCGGCGAGTTGTTTCCATTTACTATATCAGAAATGGAACATCCCAAACTCATTGCGCCTATGGCACATCCTACTCCCGGCACTAACCCAACAACATCAAGGGCAGCATTAATACAAGGCGGAATGTTGTTACAAGATGTTCTCATTTGTAAGTTTTCATTTATTTGCTCGCCACTAAATAGTGGATCACCGATATACGTTTGCAATTTTAAGTTGGAAATTTCACTTGATTTGATTTTTAATTCAATAAAACTAGAACTATTGCTAGGGATAAATGGTATTACAAAAATCCCTACTAATAAACTGTCTGCTGTGTTTTCTTCATAAATTTTGTAAAAATGTTGCTCCATACCTTGTAAATCTTCAGGCAAATTTTCATCTATAACTGCGCTTACTAACTGCGCTTCGGTGCTGCCATTAATAATGACATAAACGGGTACGCCAAACGCTGTTTGATTACTTAGGTTTTGTATGCCAATTTTATAATCAAAAAAACGATTGACCAAAATACGAGGTCGCCCTTCTATTATAGCTCTAAATTGGTACGGTTTATTGTATTCTATGGTAAGAGTATTTTTAAGTGTATCACTAAAGTTTGGAGTGCTATACACAATATCATATACGCCTGTGGGAGAATCGGCGAATGTAATATTGAATTTAAGCTTGGTGGCACTTTCATAAATAACCGTATCTACGGGTGTTGTAGTGTTGTCTTTTAGCAAATATATTTGTGCATTTGGGTCTTGAGCAAATGCACCTTGTAGATAACCAACATAAAAATTATTGTTACCTGTTTTGTTTGGGCTTACAGAAGCAATACCCGGTATTGAAATTTGCTGACACACTGTATTACCGTCATCAGAGCAATAATTTCTTGTAGTTAAGCAAACATTATAAACATTTGGCTTTGAAAATGTTAATGTTGGATTAATTATATTATTTATTGAAACACCATTGCCAAAATTCCATGTATAGTCAGTACTGTGAAGCGAATTATCATAAAAATACACCGTATTATTTATTCTATCATAGCTAAAATCAGGGACTGATTCGGCGACGGCTGTACATAGAGTTAGAGTTAGTTCGTAGTTTCCTGTATTCGCTGCCCAATTATCATATACCAATACCGTGTATATCCCTGTTTGTGGGAGTGTTACAAGTGCTCTTAATGAATCGCATTGGCTATAATCATAATAAATTGAGTTGCCGAGCGGGTCGTAAATAACCATCTGTCCGGCTAAAAAACAGTCATTCCAGTTCATACGCAGGGAAATGATATCATTGGCATTGCCATTGAAAGTGTAGATGTCTGTTTCTATACTTTTTTCAATGTTAAAATCATAAGCTGTTTCGTATGCTAAGGGGACTGCATTGGGGGAGTTAAAAATATTTTGCAGCATCAGTCCGTAGTTTCCTGTATCCTCTGCCCAATGATCATATGCCAATACCGTGTATATCCCTGTTTGTGGCAGTGTTACAAGTGCTCTTAATGGAGTGCATCCGCTGCTATAATCATTATAAATCAAATTGCCGAGCGGGTCGTAAATAACCATCTGTCCGCCGAAAACACAGTTATTCCAGTTCATACACAGGGAAATGAAATCATTGGCATTGCCATTGAAAGTGTAGATGTCTGTTTCTATACTTTTTTCAATGTTAAAATCATAAGCTGTTTCGTATGCTAAGGGGACTGCATTGGGGGAGTTGGAAACATTTTGCAACATCAGTCCGTAGTTTCCTGTAGCATCTGCATCTTGATCATATACCAATACCGTGTATATCCCTGTTTGTGGGAGTGTTACGAGTGCTCTTAATGAATTGCATCCGGCATAATTATTATAAATCAAATTGCCGAGCGGGTCGTAAATGAGTATCTGCCCGCCTAAATCACAGCCATTCCAGTTCATACGCAGGGAAATGAAATCATTGGCATTGCCGTTGAAAGTGTAGATGTCTGTTTCTACACTTTTTTCAATGTTAAAATCATAAGTTGTTTCGTATGCTAAGGGGACTGTATTGGGGGAGTTGAAAACATTTTGCAACATCAGTCCGTAGTTTCCTGTAGCATCTGCATCTTGATCATATACCAATACCGTGTATATCCCTGTTTGTGGGAGTGTTACGAGTGCTCTTAATGAATTGCATCCGCATAATTATTATAAATCAAATTGCCGAGCGGGTCGTAAAATGAGTATCTGCCCGCCTAAATCACAGCCATTCCAGTTCATACGCAGGGAAATGAAATCATTGGCATTGCCGTTGAAAGTGTAGATGTCTGTTTCTATACTTTTTTCAATATTAAAATCATAAGTTGTTTCGTATGCTAAGGGGACTGTATTGGGGGAGTTGAAAACATTTTGCAACATCAGTCCATAGTTTCCTGTATCCTGTGCATAGTGATCATATACCAATACCGTGTATATCCCTGTTTGTGGGAGTGTTACGAGTGCTCTTAATGAATTGCATCCGGCATAATTATTATAAATCAAATTGCCGAGCGGGTCGTAAATGAGTATCTGTCCGCCGAAAACACAGTTATTCCAGTTCATACGCAGCGAAATGAAATCATTGGCATTGCCATTGAAAGTGTAGGTATCTTCTTCACCTATTACGCTAATAGAGGCATTAACTACTTCGTCATAATTGAGATTCGTTTGCCCCATTGCCCAACAATAATTGAGCAGTAAAAAAAACAGTATAAAGATTTTAGCCTTCATGGGTTGGTTTTAATGTTTTTGTGTTGGTAAAAAAATATTTTAATAATCAAGTTGTTGTATGCAGAGTAAATATTTAATAATCAAGTTGTTATAAGTATTATCATTGTTATTGTTTTATATTGAAGAATAAACTATTGAACAAATATACATATATATATAATTACTGTTATACTTTTTTGAAAAATTTTGATATAAACAGACTTTTAAAATTGTTCTGATTTCTCTTTCAGAAGATGAAAAATGACACCTTGAAGGTATCGCTAAAGGAATAAGTTTAGTATGATGGCATTATCCTCTTTGACCATTCTTAAATATTTAACCCTTATTTCTTTAAAAAATACGCTTACATTTGCTCAACACACAATCATTCGTTTTTATGAACCTAAAAAAAGTAGCTCTTATCATTCAGCGGGAATTTATTACGCGTGTGCGTAAAAAATCTTTTATCCTCACCACATTGCTCGCCCCTTTGAGCATTTTTGTGGTGATGGGCATACAAATGTTTTTTATGTCGTTTGATAAAGAAAAGCGCGTGGTGGCGGTATATGACGAAAGCGGATTACTGTATAAAAAAAGTGTTGATGGCTCTCGATATTTGGCTTTGCCCGATGGCGAAAATGTGTTTTTTAAACAACCTACCGAAAATTATTCCAACTTGCGCAGTCGCTATCATGAGCTGGGCTATGATGGTGTATTGCACATACAACGTGTAGATACCAACCGCCTGCAAACCCTTCGCCCTGCTTATTTTTCGGATAACTTGCTGGGAGCCGGCGCACGCCGCTACATTGAAAACAGCATCGCCGAAGTGCTCAAAAACCGCCGCCTGCACCAAGAAGGCATAGATCCGAAATTGTTGGAAGAGTTGCGCACCATAGATGTGAGCATCGCCGAAAAAAAGGAAGGCGGCGAAAGTAGCAGCAGTTTTGCGGCATCGGCAATCGGTTTGATGATGGGAATGATCATGTACATCGCTTTAATCGTGTATGGCTCTATGGTGATGAAAGGTGTGCTGGAAGAAAAAACCAACCGCATTGTGGAGGTGATGTTGTCGAGTGTAAAACCTTTTGAGCTGATGTTGGGAAAAATTGTAGGAATTGGAGCCGTGGGGCTTTTGCAGTTTGGGATATGGGCAATTTTAATGATAGCTTTTTCGCTTTTGGCAGGATTGCTATTTCCTGTTCCCGATGCGGGCGCATTGCAAAGTATGCCGGGTAGTGCCGCCGCCCCCGACCCCGAAGAAGCGCAACTCATTGCACGCTCGCTTATCGACAGCGTAAACAGCCTACCACTTACTTGGCTCACGCTTGCTTTTTTATTTTATTTTTTCACCGGATATATGATGTATGCCTCTTTGTTTGCCGCCGTTGGTGCTGCCGTTGGCGATACCGATGATTCTCAGTCTTTGGTGTTTCCTGTCATTATGCCCGTCATTATTTCATTTTTTATCCTCACCGCCATACAAGAAGACCCCAACAACAGCTTGGCGATGTGGTCGTCTATGTTTCCTCTGTTTTCGCCTGTAATTATGCCCGCCCGCATTGCTTTTGGTGTTCCTTTGTGGCAGGTGTTGGCATCTATGATTTTCTTGTTGGGCGGATTTTGGCTGGCTACTTTCATCGCTGCAAAAATCTATCGCGGAAGTATTTTGATGTACGGCAAAAAACTGAATATGAAAGAAATGTGGCATTTATTGCGCCACTCCTGAAAAAAAAATGCTTGTGCGTGTGTTCATTAAAAAAATAAAGCCGGACTATGCAAAACAGCCCTTCTGCAAGTTATTACGCCGAACATATCGCTGCTGCCGATCGCCGTATATTGGCGCGTGCCATCAGTATCGTAGAAAATCAACTGCCTCAAAGCCGCGATTTGCTGCTACAACTCCGTTTTGAGCGCAATGTGCCGATATGGGGCATCACCGGACCACCCGGAGCCGGAAAAAGCACTTTGGTAAATGCTCTGGTAAGTCATTTGCTGGCTGCCGACAAAAAAATCGCCATTGTCGCCATTGACCCCACTTCGCCTTTTAATTTCGGTGCTTTGCTCGGCGACCGTATTCGTTTGGCACAGCATTTCAACCACCCCAACGTATATATCCGTTCTTTGGCATCGCGGCATTCTTTGGGCGGTTTGGCGGATAATATTGTAGAAATATGCGAAGTGTTGCGCGCTGCCGATTTTGACCATATTTTGATAGAAACAGTGGGCGTGGGGCAGTCGGAGGTAGAAATTGCGGGTTTGGCGGATACAACAGTGGTGGTACTCGTGCCCGAAGCCGGAGATGAGGTGCAAACCATGAAAGCCGGACTGATGGAAATAGCCGATATTTTTGTAGTCAATAAAGCCGACCGCGCCGATGCCGAACAATTTTATCAGAATTTAGTAAAACTCACACACGCCCGTCCTTTTCCTACACCCGTACTCAAGTGTGTGGCATCGCAGCAGGGCGGTATAGAAAATTTATACGAAACACTTTGTAAAATTCCCCAAAACAGTGCACACCGAGAACGAAAAGCCCATTTACTCACTCAAAAAGCAATGCGCTTGTTGCAAAAACATTTTACCCGACACTTAAAGGAGCAACATATTTTTCAAAAAATAAAAAAAATATTAGATACACAAGGGGCAGCCGCTTTTCATCTGTACCGGTTTATTGATGCCGAAATAGCAGCAACGCCCGCACAAGATTTTATGCGTCAATAGAAAAAAAACATAATTGTATTTTTTTAAAATCACAAAAGCATTTTTTTTAAAAAAAAAGATGAATATTTTTAATGGAATAAATAAAACAGAATTGTAAATTTGTGGGTTTGCGATTTTGCAATTATATAACTATGATTTTTCAACAAAAAAACAATTTTTTATGACGGATAACAATAATAGCAATAATAATATAGAAGAACTGAGCAGCCGCCATTGGGCAACTACCAATGTGAAAGCGTCTTCTTCGTGGCGTATGTTTAAAATAATGGGCGAGTTTGTAGATGGTTTTGACCGTATGGAAGAACTCGGTCCTTGTGTTTCTGTTTATGGTTCGGCGCGTACCAAACCCCATGACCCTTATTACTCATTAGCCGAAGAGGTAGCCAAACGTTTGGTAAAAGCGGGCTATGGTATCATCACAGGCGGAGGTCCCGGTATTATGGAGGCTGCCAACAAAGGCGCACAAAGCGCAGGGGGTGCTTCGGTGGGTTTGAACATCAAATTACCTTTTGAACAAGCTCCCAACAGCTATATAGATTGGGACAAATCTTTGGATTTTCGTTATTTTTTCGTGCGCAAGGTGATGTTTGTAAAATATGCACAGGCTTTCGTACTGCTGCCCGGCGGTTTCGGCACACTCGACGAACTCTTTGAATCTATCACTTTAATTCAAACACAAAAAATATCGCGTGCACCGGTTATTTTGGTTGGTACTGAATATTGGAAGGGCTTATTGGATTGGATAAAGTTGGTAATGTTGGAAAAAAATAGCAATATCAGTGCAGAGGATATGGATTTATTTACGCTGACCGATGATGTAGAAGTGGTGGTGAAAACTATCAATGAATTTTATTCAAGAGAGGATTTAGGACCTAATTTTGACTATTAATCGCTGTTGATTTTTGCTCTTTTAACTTTGACAAAGTTTAAAAAACTTTGTCAAAGTTGGGTGGAGTATCTTTATTGATTTTGAGCTGCGGCATTTTTCATAAGTTGTGCTTTTTCGTGTCCGATGTATCGTTCTATGGCGGCGTGTATCAAATATAATAGCGGAATCATCAGTACGGCGGCGAACATTTTATAACAAAAATTGACCGTGCCCACTGCCAAAAACAACGAAATCGGCCACTTCTGCGGACCCAAAACAAAGGCAATATACAACACCACAAAACTGTCGATAAATTGCGAAATGAGCGTAGAGCCGGTGGCACGCAACCAAATCATACGCTCACCGGTACTTTTTTTGATACGATGAAAAACCGCCACATCAATCAGTTGCCCCAGCAAAAAAGCCGTCAGCGAACCTGCCACTATCCATAGCCCCTGCCCAAAAATAGCGACAAATGCCTTTTGCATATCCGGCACACCCTGTGCGGCGGCACTGCCCACCCACCACGAAGCCGGAGCCAAAGCGATGGCAACATATACCATAGCAAAAGCGTAGGTGATGAGAGTAGCAGCAAGATACGACAAAAAGCGCACTCCACGCGAGCCATAATATTCGTTGATAAGGTCGGTCATAATAAAAACAACGGGCCACAGCAACACGCCCGCCGTAAAATTCAGCGACCCCTGCTGCCCGAATAAATTCCAGTTCAAAGCCTCTGCGCCGAGCGTATCTTCCAATGCAAAAATCTTTACGCCAATAAACTCTGCAAGCAAAGCATTCGCCACAAAAAATCCGCCCAATATCCAAAACAAATGCACCGATTTGTCATTAAAAATAGAAAGCGGGTTATTATTGTTATTATTTGTCATATTTGATTGGTATAAAACAAAAAAAAGGCTGATGCACGCTTTATACATCAGCCTTTTATATAAAAAAATATCTTTGAATTTTCTTTAGCAATAAAAAATTACATGCCCAATTTGGTTTTTACCAAAGCCATAATATTATCGCCATCAGGATAATGCAGTATAGCACCGGTACTCAAATCAAAAACATAAGAAATGTTATTTTCGGTAGCCACATCTTTGATAGCTTTTTGGGCACGCGAAACGATAGGCTCTATCAATTCCTGACGTTTTTTGGTAATATCAGCTTGTGCAGTACCCTCAAAAGTCTGAATTTCGGTTTGCATTTCCTGCAATTTCTTTTCTTCGGCGGCTTGGTCGTTCGGCGTAATTTCGCCTTTTTGCGCCCGCTCCATCAAAGATTTGTACTTGGTTTCAAAGGTGCTCAATTTTTCTTTATATTGAGCATCTAATTTTTCGCTGTAATTTTTCAACTGTGTTTCGGCGGCTGCCATATCGGGCATTGCAGCCAGCAACTCGGCAGAGTTAATATGACCAAATTTTACTTGTGCGCGAGCCGTAGAAAAATTAAATATGGTAAATGCAAATATAAGAGAGCAAATTAAAAGGATTCGTTTCATGGCTTAATTAAGTTATACAATAAATTTATTTGATATAGATAAATTAAGAGTGCAAAGATAGTATCTTTTCTAAACAGTACTTATGAAAATAAAAAAACTTATGACACATAAAGTCTTTATTTAGAACAATACTGCGCGCATACAGCTATTTTCTGCCGCCTTCGTCTTTTTTATCGCCGCTCAGGTTTTCATTTTTAGGAGTGATGCCCAAACCTTTTAATACTGTATTGCTCATATCGTAGTCGCTGTTGGAGTAGAGCATCACTGTGCCGCTGGATTTGTCAAAAATGAAGTCGTAGGCGCGTTGTTTTACCAATTTTTGGATTTCGCTATATACTTTATCCTGTACGGGCTTTACCAATTCCTGACGTTTTTTAAACAGTTCGCCCTCGTAGCCGAATTTTTTCTTTTGCAAATCTTTTACCTCTTTTTCTTTATTCATAATTTCATCTTCACGGCGGCGGCGCATATCGTCAGTGAGCAACACCTGATCGGCTTGATACGATTTATACATCGCATCAATGTCGTCCATTTTTTTCTGAATATCCTCTTGCCATTTGGCAGCGATATTATCTAATTCGGTTTGTGCTTGTTTGTATTCGGGCATTTGGCTCAAAATATACTCCACATCAACATAAGCAAATTTTTGAGCAAATGTAGTTCCGTAAGAAGCCACTGTAAGGGCAAGTGCCAACAATAATTTTTTAGTATTCATTGTTTTTAATGTTTTTTGTGATAATGCCATTATGATAAGCTGTAATAAAAAAGGTTTAGTATTTGTAAAGATTATTTTGTGTTAAGAAACGCTAAAAAACGCTGCATTATTCCGGCTCAAAGCCCAAAATAAAGCTGAATTTGCCGTAAGAACTTAAATAACCGCCCAAAGATGTACCCGAAAGCGTTTGAGTCTCTTTGTCGAAGCCTACGCCGTAGTCCACACCCATCAAACCAAACATGGGCAAAAATACGCGCAAACCCACACCCACCGAACGGCGCAACTGCAAGGGGTTGTATTCTTTGAAATTACTCCACGAATTACCCGCTTCAAAAAACGCCAATCCGTAAATGGTGCTGCTCGGATTGAGGCTGAACGGATAGCGCAACTCTAAGGTAAATTTGTGGAAGAAAGGATCGCCTACTTCGGCAGTACCCCCATTTTCGCGCTCTACCAAATTGCTCGTAATTACTTCGTAGCCGCGCAAAGCGATAATGTCTTTTCCGGTAATAATATTGCTGAAAGAATTAGACAAACCATCGCCGCCCACCTGAAAGCGTTCAAAAGGAGCATAGCCTATATCGGAATTATAGTAGCCCATAAAGCCCATTTTGGCAGAGCTGCGCAATACTAAATTGCCTATAATAGAAGTGTACCACTCCGAAGTAAAACGCCATTTGAAATATTCAGGAAATTTGTATTTGGCGGCATCGCTTAGTGTTGAATAATCCTTTTCGCTGAATAAAGAGTAAGGAGGCGTAAGTTCCATAGAAAGCGACATATTAGAGCCACCGCGCGGAAACAAGGTTTGGTCGAGCGAATTGCGGCGCAAAATGGTTTCTAAGCTGATATTGTGAAACAAACCGTCAGATACCAAAAATCCGGTATCAAAATTATCCAAGTTGTAATTGGAATAACTGGCAGTATGTATAAGCACAAAATTATTATCTGGCCAACTGAGGCGGCGACCGGTAGTAACTGCAAACCCTGTGTTGGTAAAAGTACTGGTAGGCGTAAAATCGTATCCGGTGGTAAATCCGGTAGCTTGGCGCGTACGAAAAACGGAAAAAGTGAGTTCGTTGGGTTTTCTGCCGCCGAGCCAAGGCTCTGTAAAAGAAAAATTGACAGATTGATAGCGTTTTCCATTGGTTTGTACGCGCAAACTCAGGCGTTGTCCATCGCCGGCGGGCAAAGGCATAAAACCACTGTGAAGCAGTTTTTTTAGCGAAAAATTATTAAATGTAACGCCCACGCTGCCTATTACACCTGTGCCACCCCAACCCGCCGACAACTCCAATTGGTCGGAGGGGCGTTCTTCTACGCTGTATTCTATATCCACTGTTCCGTTTGCCGGATTTGGTTTGGGCACAATGCCGATGGTTTCGGGATTGAAATAACCCAACTGCGCCAACTGGCGTTGGGAACGGATAATGTCGCTGCGACTAAACTGGCTGCCCGGACGCGTAAAGAGTTCGCGGCGGATAACGTGTTCGCTGGTTTTATCGTTTCCTTTTACAATAATGCGGTTAATGGTTGCCTGTGCACCTTCATAAATACGCATTTCCAAATCAATGCTGTCGTTTTCGATGTTTTTTTCCACCGGATTCACATTGAAAAACAAATAACCATCGTCCATATACAGCGAAGAAATATCATCGCCGCCGTTGGGGTCAATGGTAAGACGTTTTTGGAGGCGTTCTTGGTCATATACATCACCTTTTTCAATACCGAGCAAATTACTCAGTTGTTCATCGGTATATTTGGTATTGCCGCTCCATTCAATATTGCGGAAATAATATTTTTTTCCTTCATTTATATTCAACTGCACTGTCAAATTGCGCTCATCGCGCTGATACACGCTGTCGCTGACAATATAGGCATCGCGGTAGCCTTTGGTGTTATAAAAATCAATCAGGGCGAGTTTGTCTTTTTCGTAGTCTTTGCGGATAAATTTAGACGAACTAAGCGGGTGCAAGCGGATTTTATCATCTAAATAATTCAAAGTACCCGACAATGACAAATTGGATAATAAGTGGGGAATATTGGTGTGCAAAGCGTCTTTTACGATCATAAAAGGAGCTTTGGGATTGATAGAAGTGCGCTCTTTGGTGTCTTTGAGTTTTTTCTTCAAATTGCGGTCGTAAAAATTCTCATTGCCGTTGAGAACCACTTCACCAATGCGCACACGACTGCCGCGTTTGATGTCGAATTCCAACACAACGTTGTTGCTGCGTAAAGTGTCTTTTTCTGATATAGTTTCTACCCGTACATTCAAAAATCCCTTGTCCACAAAATAGCGTTTGATGGCAATTTCGGCGGTGCTTTTGAGGTTTTGATTGACGATTTTTCCGGCTATCAGATTCACTTTGTCGCCCAATTCATCGGCTTCGCCTTTTTTTACGCCATTAAAACGATAGCGGGAAAGGCGCGGCAACTCTTGCAGGCGATATTCCAAAAATATCACATCGCCCACGATTTTGGAGGCATAAATTTGTACATCGGCAAATAATCCCTGCTTCCACAAGGCTTTTACGGCATTGGAAATTGGCTCGCCGGGTACGGCAATTTTGTCGCCCACGCGCAAACCCGACAGCGATACCAACACACTTTCGTCCAAGTGCTCCACACCTTTTACCACAATACCGCCAATTTCATATTCTTTGGGAGCAGTGTAGTTGAGTTGTTCGTTTTGCTCTTGTGCCCAAACCGCCGCAGTTGGCAGGCATAGCCACAGGAGAAATAAAAAAAATAGTAAGGAATATTTTTTCAAAAGATATAAATACGAAGTGAACGTAGAATAAAAAACAGAAACTGCCGATATGCTCATGTATTGAAATGATGTAGGTAATGATAATTTTTTTGATTGCAAAAGTTGTATTAATATATTGAAAATCAATATTTTTTACAATAAAAAAATATAAATGTTTTTTAAGTAATATTTTAAGGCTATGCCAATTGTTCGCTGGTTTTTCCGAAGCGGCGTTCGCGATGCTGAAAATTCAAAATAGCCTTACAAAATTCTTCTTTGGTAAAATCAGGCCACAGCACATCAGTAAAGTACAATTCGGCATAGGCAATTTGCCACAACAAAAAATTGCTGATGCGATATTCACCGCTGGTGCGTATGAGCAATTCGGGGTCGGGCATATTGTGGGTTTGCATATAAGTATGTACGGTTTCCTGCGAAATATTTTCGGGCTTTACTTTTCCGAGTGCTGCATCGGCGGCTACTTTTTTCATCGCTTCGGTAATTTCCCAGCGCGCACTGTAATTCAGAGCCAAAGTAAGCGTGAGCTTATTTCCGTGTTGCGTAAGTTGTTTGGCTTCTTCTAATTTACGATAAGAACGCTCCGGTAGTTGCCTGATATTGCCGATAGTATTCAATTTTACGCCATTTTCTATCAGCATCGGCACTTCTTTTTCTACAGTTATTGCGAGCAACTCCATCAAAGCCTTCACTTCCAAAGGTGGGCGCGACCAGTTTTCGGTAGAAAAAGTATAAAGCGTGAGATAGGGAATACCCAATTCTACGCTGATTTCCGTGACAGTGCGCACCGCTTTTACTCCCATATGATGACCAAAAATGCGGTCTTTTCCTTGTTGTTTTTTTGCCCATCTGCCGTTGCCGTCCATAATAATGGCGACATGGCGGGGTAATTTTTCGGGTATAAGAAAATCTTTGTAATTCATTGATACACAAAAACCACGCTGATGCGACACGCCCTGTGCCGTTTCAGGTTGGGATAGAAGACTGCAAAATTAAGAATTTTTTAATAAAACAGCGGCACACTTTAACGACCGCGCGGACATTTCACTTGGTAAATGACATACGAGAGTGTTACGCCGCCGAATAAAAAAGAATCGTTGCTCACACTATCGCCGCGCTGCCTGCCTGCTTCGCCGATGCGAGGGCTGCGTACTTCGCGCGAGCGGTCGGCGAGGCGGGCGGTTTCGGAGTTACTGCCGCCTAATACGCCCTCATCAACATACAAGCCTTTTACGTCATCTAAATAATCGGTAAAAGTGAAACGATAGCCCACTTCCATGCCCAGCACCCAATTATTTTTGAGCCAGTATTTAATGCCCAAACCCATCGGTAGAGCGGGTTGCAAACGCTTATATGGCTCTAAGCCTGTGAGGTCGGGATTGCGCTGTCCTTCAGTGCCTATTTCCTGCAATTTGTAGGTTTCGCCATCTAAGGTCGCTTTGGGGTTGAAGTGAAACACCGACACACCCACTGCCAGATAAGGCGAGAAGTAATGATTGACATCGCCCGGAACGAAACGCAGAAAATTAAATTCAAATTGCGCACCTGCTTCCAAAACATGGGAATGAAAACTCAGGTTGCGGGCTTGCTGAAAAGGACGTTTGGAGTATTCATCGCGGTAGGAAAGAAAGCCGAGATTGGCAATGCCCTTAATGGCGATATAGTCGGAAATGCTATAACGGTACAATACGCCGCCCGCCGGACGAATACCTTGTAAGCCGCCACCGGTATTGAGGTCGCCGAAGTAGTTGGAAAAACCGAGCCAAGCACCTACCGACTGTTGTTGTGCCTGACAATCGGCGGCAGAAACACACGCCAACAGCAGCACTGCTATCACAGAACGAATCATTAAATACATGAAAAAATAAAATGAAGGGTCTAAATATTATTTTAAAAGATGAGTAACAAAAAATATTGCCTTTTTTGCAACAACGAAAAAATTGCAAAATAATTATGTCTATGTGCGAATAAGAAACAGCTTAATAAAAATATAAGCAATAGGGTGCAGTAAAATATTTGAAAATGAAAAAAAATAGCTAAAAATTAGTTGCCATCAGCAAATCCAAATCGGTGTAGCGCAAATTAAAACGCTCCGATAGAAAGCGGTTGGTGAGCCTGCCTTTATACAGATATACACCGTGACGCGCACCTCTGTAGTTGGTAAGCAGCTTTTCGAAGCCGCCGTATTCGTGGGCACGCAGCAGTAGGGGGGTAAGCACATTGCTGAATGCAATGGAAGCCGTTTTTGAAACCCGCGAAGCAATATTCGGCACACAGTAATGAATAATGTCGTGTTTTACGAAAGTGGGTTTTTGGTGCGAAGTGACTTCGGAAGTGGCAAAGCAGCCGCCTTGGTCAATGCTGATGTCGATGATAACGGAGCCGGGCTTCATTGCTTCTACCATATCTTCGCTCACCACACACAAAGTTCTTCCGCTTTCGGCGTGTATAGCTCCTACGGCTACATCGGCATTTGCCAGTTCTTTTTGAGCACGGCAGGAATGATGGTAGAAGTATAAACACGTTGCCCTAAATGATTTTGCAGTCGTATCAGCTTAGAAATACTGTTGTCAAATACGCGCACTTCCGCACCCAAGCCCAAAGCAGTACGCGCCACATATTCGCCAACCACACCTGCGCCCAATACCAATACTACAGCCGGAGCTACCCCGCTGATACCACCCAATAAAATACCGCGTCCGCCTTGAGCATTGCTCAAATGCTCTGCAGCTATGAGCAGTGCGGTACTGCCTGCTATTTCGCTGGCGGCACGAACGATAGGAAAGGTGTTTTTTTCGTCTTTTATATATTCATAAGCGATAGCAGTTACTTGTTTTTGCATCAGGGAAGGCAAAAAATCGGCACTCATCGTAGGCAGATGCAGCGGCGAAAAAATTATTTGGTACGGGTGCAGATAATCTGTTTCGGCGGTGGTGAGTGGTGCTGTTTTGAGAATAACCTGCGCTTCAAAAACTTTTTTTGTATCAAAAACGATATCAGCTCCTACTTCGGCATATTCTCTGTCGCTGAAATGCGCCCCCAAACCCGCACCGCTTTCTATAGTGACCCGATGCCCTTTGGCTACAAGCAGCTCCACCGCCTGTGGCGTGAGGGCAATGCGCCGCTCCTGAAAAGAGGTTTCCTTGGGAATACCAATATACAAAGAGCCGCGTTTGAATACAATTTCGGCTCGTTCCTCCAAGGGCGTTAGCGAAAATTCAGAAGAAAATCCAGTAATAGCCATATATTATTATTTTTTACCATTAATCAACAAAAAATACCTGATAAAAGAAACAAAAACAGATAAATACAATACTGTATTCACGTTTTTGCAGCAATTTTTTGTTTGGCAAATATAGCAGAAAGTTGAATAGAAAGATTAAAAAACAAAATTTTTGCATGAGCGTTGCGCTCGGTGTATTCTACTGACTTGTTGAGAAGAGCGGATAAATTTTCGGTTTCTTCCAAAGGAAGAGCAGCCAATCGCTGTGCCCATTTGAGCGTGTCGCCTTCGGGCAGACGGCTTGCTAACTGCCAGCGCAAACGACAACTATCTTCTACAAAAAACAGTACATAGCGTAACCAGTTTTTTTGTTGTTCGCGTGCCAGTTTTGCCATAGTTTCAGCCCAGCGCACAAAGTTTTCGGGCTGATGGGCATAAGTAGCTTGCAACCATTGCAGCAGCAACTCATTGTGGGTTTCGTGAGAGCCTTGCCACAAAGCCGTACTGATTTCGCCATTTGAGCCAAGAGCCGCTTGTGCTGCCGCTCCGGTGGACATTTGATGTTTTTTTTGCAAATAATCACTCACTTCTTCATCGGCGAGTGGCGTAAGGCGCAGCATTTGCACCCTTGACAACACAGTGGGCAATATTTGGCGCACATCGCTTGCTACCATCAAAATCAAGGTGTTGCCTTCGGGTTCTTCAATGGTTTTGAGGAGGCGGTTGGCATCTTTTTGGAGGCGTTCGGCTTTCCATATAATCTGAATTTTATAAGTAGATTCAAATGATTTAAAACTCAAATTTTTAATAATGGCAGCACATTCTTTGGCACTGATATTGCCTTGTTTGTTGTCGGTATCCAACATTTGTAGCCATTGAGCTTCGTTCAGGTAAGGATTAGCGATAAAAGCCTCGCGCCACTTGGAAATGTGCTCGGCACTGAGTTCGCCGCTGCCCACTACGGGATATGTAAAATGAATATCGGGGTGAATGAGTTTCTGGGCTTTTGCACAGGCGGCACAAGAGCCGCAAGCATCGTAGCTGTGGGGATTGCTGCACACGGCGTATTGCGCCATTGCCATTGCCACAGACAAAGCTCCCCAGCCGTCATTTCCCAACAGCAAATAGGCATGTGCCAGCCGCTGATGCTGAAACAGATGTAAAATATGCTGTTTGAGTTCCTGAAGTCCGGCTATTTGGCTGAATAACATAGGCGTAAGATGGTGCTTGATGCGCTGGATACGAAGGACTGTTTGTCGCAGATGCTTTGAATAATTGTGTAAAAATAACTTTTGGCAGGATTAAAAATGCCCCCATTTCAACAAAAAAAATGGAGGCATTTCAAATCGCTTTATATCCAATGCGCTGTTTTTATTTTTTGCTTCTCGCTTTCTTTTTTTCGGAAGGCGGCGGCGCAGTTTGAATAATTTCTACCACTTCGTCAAAAGTAAGAGCTTTGGGGTCTTTGCCTTTGGGAAGTTTGATATTGTTTTTTCCGGCTTTGATGTAAGGACCATATAAGCCGTTTAATATTTTGATGTCGGAGTCTTCGTTAAATTCCTGAATTATCTTATTGGCAGCTTGTTCGCGTTTGGCTTCTAAAAGTGCAACAGCCTCTTCCAACGTGATGGTAAGCGGACTAAGTTGCGAATTTTTGGGTATAGAAGCAAATACTTTATTATGTACTACATAAGGACCGAATTTTCCATCGGAGGCTTGAATTTCTTTTCCTTCAAAAACGCCCACAGTACGCGGCAATGCAAAAAGAGCCAGAGCATCTTCGAGCCGAATATCCGAAATTTCCTGATGCGGCAACATTTTGGCAAAAAGCGGTTTTTCTTCATCTTCGGCTTTTCCGATTTGAATCATTTTACCATATCTGCCCAATTTGGCTGATACTTCTTTTCCGCTTTTGGGGTCAATGCCGAGTACGCGCTCTCCGGTAATTTTTTTTGCTTCTTGCGAAGTTTGCAGTACCTCCTGCTTAAATGGTTTGTAAAAATCCGACAACATATTCACCCAGTTCATATCGCCGTTGGCAATATGGTCAAATTGTGCTTCTATTTTGGCGGTAAAATCATAATTAACCACATCTTCAAAATGTTCTACCAAAAAATCATTCACTAATTTCCCCATATCGGTAGGAAATAATTTGTGTTTTTCTGCACCGATAATTTCCTCTGTGTGGCTTTGGGCGATGTTGCCATTGGCAAGTGTATGCAGCGAAAAATGCTGTTTTGTGCCATCTCGGCTGTCTTTTTTTACATATTCACGCTTCAAAATGGTATTGATAGTAGGTGCGTAAGTAGAAGGGCGGCCGATGCCGAGTTCTTCCATTTTTTTCACCAACGAAGCCTCCGAATAACGATAGGGTGCGCGATACTGCCGTTGGGCGCAGCGCATTTCTTTGAGTTCAAGGGTTTGCCCGATGCTCAAAGGTGGCAAAATCGTTTGAGCATCTTCGTTACTGTCGTCCTCATCATCAAAAGACTCGCGATAGAGGCGCAAAAATCCGTCGAATTTGAGCATTTCGCCCTGTGCGGTGAGTTCTTCGGCAGAGGTAGAAATACCAATTTTGGCAATGGTGCGTTCGAGGTCGGCATCGCGCATTTGCGAGGCGAGGGTTCGTTTCCAAATCAGCTCGTAGAGGGCGCGCTCTTCGGCAGTAGTCCCCGCTTTATGCTCCTCAAAATAAGTAGGACGAATGGCTTCGTGGGCTTCTTGCGCATCTTTGGCTTGTGTGTTGTATTGGCGTATTTCCACATAATGTTTGCCGTAAGATTTTTCTATTTCGGCGGCGGCGGCTTCGCGTGCGGTGTCGGAGAGCACCACCGAGTCGGTACGCATATAAGTGATAAAACCGGCTTCGTAGAGGCGTTGAGCCAGCAACATTGTTTTAGACACCGAATACCCTAATTTGCGTCCGGCTTCTTGTTGTAATGTAGAAGTGGTAAAGGGTGCAGCAGGTTTGCGCTTTACGGGCTTCACCTGCAAATCATTCACTTTAAAAATTGCTTTGCTGCACAATTGCAAAAAAGCCACACCTTCGGCTTCGGTATCGAAGCGTTTGGGTAATTCGGCTTTGAGTACGGTGTTTTTGCCTTCTTTGTCGGCTATATTAAAATACGCATTGATTTTATAAAAGCTGCCTTGTTGGAACGACTGAATTTCGCGCTCGCGCTCCACCACCAAGCGCACCGCCACCGACTGCACACGCCCCGCAGAAAGTGCCTTGTTGTTGCTGATTTTTCGCCAAAGGATAGGAGATATTTCAAAACCCACCAAGCGGTCGAGCAGACGGCGTGCCTGTTGGGCATCTACCAAATCCAAATTGATTTTGCGGGGAACCTGAATTGCTTTGAGCAAGGCAGGTTTGGTAATTTCGTGAAATACGATGCGTTTGGTATCATCTACATTCAAATTAAACACTTCGCATAAGTGCCACGAAATAGCTTCGCCTTCGCGGTCTTCGTCCGTTGCCAACCACACCTGTTCCGATTGTTCAATGAGTTTGCCTAATTTTTCAACCGTTTGTTCTTTATCTTCAGGAATAATATAAAGCGGTTTGAAATTGTTTTCTACGTCAATGGCTTTATTTTCTTTGGGCAAATCGCGGATATGACCATAGCAGGACTCCACTTTAAAGTCTTTTCCTAATATTTTTTCAATGGTTTTAGCCTTAGCGGGCGATTCTACAATGAGGAGGTTTTTAATCATTACTATACTTTTCTGATGAAATAATAGCACATCGGATATGTTTTTTTACAACACAATGGGCTGTCAAGAGAAGAATTGGGGTACAAAATTATATAAGTTTGTACATTTATGATAAAATGGGGAAAAAATATTAAAATTTATTACTGTTTTGTAGTGTTTTGTTGAATAAACAAACATATAAAAGATAGTATTCTATAAAAAAATAAGTATTCGGCAAATGTTTTTCAAAAGAAACAATACAATTAGCGTTCCATTTTTTAAAAAAAATTAACATAGGAGTTTTGGCTTTTTTTATACATTTGCATTGTGAAAAATCATGTTTCCATATTTTTATTAGTCCTTTATTTGTTAGGAACTACGGAATTGCACGAATTGTTGCGGTTGCCCCTGCTGATAGAGCATTTTATGGAACATCGCATAGTAGATAATCAGATGAGTTTTTTTGATTTTCTGAGTTTGCATTATACACAAGGTGTAGTGCAAGATGAAGATTATGAAAAAGATAAGCGTCTGCCCTTCAAAACGCACGACTGTTGCAGCAACAGTCCGCTTTCGCACCCTTTCCATGAGATAGTTGTGGTAACACAGTCATCATCTCCTTATTTATTCCCCGACACCAAACGGCTCACACCGCACGGGCATTACGATGCCGTTTTTTATTCGTCCAATTATTTGGATAATATCTGGCAGCCTCCACAAACTTATTAATGATGTATTTAAAAAATGTGTTTTCAGCAGTTTGAAAAAGCTGTTGGACAGATGAATTTTTATTTGTTTATCATTTTTAAGTAAAAATATTTAATGCTAAAACATATTATTGAGTTTTCCGTGAGGAACAAACTCGTTGTGGGGCTATTAGTGCTTTCCCTCATCATTATTGGCAGCTATCAGGCAACGCTGCTACCCATTGATGCCGTACCCGATATTACCGACAATCAGGTACAAATCATCACACAAGCTCCATCTTTCGGAGCTACTGATATTGAACGCCTCATCACTTTTCCGATAGAGCAGGCAAATAGCAATATATCAGGTATTAAAGAAATAAGAAGTTTTTCGCGCTTTGGCTTATCGTTGGTAACGATTGTGTTTGAAGATGAAGTGGATATTTACTGGGCGCGCCAACAGGTAGCGGAGCGTTTGCAACAAGTACAAAACCAAATTCCGGCAGGTATTGGTACACCCGAATTGGGACCTATCACTACTGGTTTGGGTGAAATTTATCAGTATGTGCTACGTCCCGAAAAAGGCTATGAGCAGCGATACGATGCTATAGAGTTGCGCACCATTCAAGATTGGATTGTGCGGCGACAATTGCTGGGCGTAAAAGGTGTAGCCGAGGTGAGCAGCTTTGGCGGCAAACTGAAACAATACGAAATTGCCGTAAAACCCGACAAATTAAACGCCTTTGGCATCACCATACACGATGTGTTTTCGGCTTTAGAAAACAACAATCAAAATACAGGTGGTGCTTACATTGAAAAAGGGCCTACGGTATTGTTTATCAGAAGCGAGGGTTTGGTGAAATCGGCAGACGACATCAGAAATATAGCCATTCCGCGCGGGCAGGGCAGTGCGCCCTTGTTTATTAAAGATGTAGCCGACATTCGTATCGGTTCTGCCACGCGCTATGGAGCGATGTGCTATAACGACGAAGGCGAAGTATCGGGGGCAGTGGTGATGATGCTCAAAGGGGCTAATAGCAGCGAGGTTATCAAAAGCGTGAAAGAACGTATTGTCCAAATTCAAAAAACACTGCCCGAAGGTGTGGTGATAGAGCCGTTTTTAGACCGTACCAAAATGGTAAACAACGCCATCAGCACCGTGGAAAAAAACCTTTTGGAAGGAGCTTTAATTGTAGTGTTGGTGCTGGTCTTATTTTTGGGCAATATAAGAGCGGGTTTATTGGTAGCATCGGTGATACCTTTGGCGATGTTGTTTGCCATTTGTATGATGAATTTATTTGGCGTAAGCGGCAATTTGATGAGTTTGGGTGCATTGGATTTCGGGCTTATCGTAGATGGAGCAGTGATTATTGTAGAGGCAGTGCTACATTCTTTGCATGGGCGGCAAGCCCCCACACCGCAAAATCCGGCAGACAATATTGATCACTTAGTAATACGCACTTCAGAAAAAATGATGAACAGTGCCGTTTTTGGTCAAATTATTATTCTCATTGTGTATTTGCCCATTTTTACACTGCAAGGTATTGAAGGAAAAATGTTTAAGCCAATGGCGCAAACAGTAGCTTTTGCGCTATTGGGGGCATTTATTTTATCCTTAACTTATATTCCGATGATGAGTGCGCTGCTATTGCACGGCAGCGGCGGGCATCACGAAAATCTATCCGACCGTATGATGCACCGCATTGAAAACGCCTATTCCAATGTATTGGAAAAAGTGCTGCATTTTCCCAAAACAGTGCTTGCCGCCATTTTGATTTTATTCGGATTTTCTATTTATACCCTTACACAGTTAGGCGGCGAATTTATTCCGGCTTTGGAAGAGGGCGATTTTGCGGTAGATACGCGCGTACTCACAGGCAGCAGTCTGACGACCACAGTTGAAAATGTGCAAAAAGCGGCGCATACTCTCAAAAACCAATTTCCCGAAGTGATAAAAATCGTTACCAAAATAGGAAGCGGCGAGGTGCCCACCGATCCTATGCCGATGGAAGCCAGCGATATGATGGTAATTTTGAAAGATAAACACGAATGGACTTCTGCCAAAACTTTTGATGAATTGGCAGAAAAAATGGGAACAGCCTTGGCAGATATTCCCGGTATTACTGCCGGATTTCAATATCCGGTACAAATGCGTTTTAATGAACTGATGACCGGAGCACGGCAAGATGTAGTATGTAAAATATTCGGAGAAAATTTAGATACTTTGGCTAAATATGCCGACCGCTTGGGTGCAGTTGTCAATACTATTCAGGGTACGGAAAATTTATATGTAGAACCCATCAACGGATTGCCGCAGGTGATTATAGAGTACAACCGACCGATGATAGCACAGTACAATTTGTCTGTTGCCGACATCAACAAGGTAGTCAATACTGCTTTTGCGGGTCAAAGTACGGGTTTGGTATTTGAAGATGAAAAGCGTTTTGATATGGTGGTGCGCCTGAATACCAACGACAAGAAAAACATCACCGATATTCAAAATGTACTTATTCCTACGCCTTTGGGCATACAAATTCCTTTGTATCAGGTGGCAAATGTAGCTATCCGCAACGGAGTGAATCAAATACAGCGCGAAGATGCCAAACGCCGCATAGTGGTGGGTTTTAATATCAAAGACCGTGATGTACAAAGCATCGTGCAGGAACTCCAGCAAAAAGTAGTTGCACAGGTAGAATTTCCGAGCGGCTACTATGTAACTTATGGCGGTGCTTTTGAAAACTTAGAACAAGCCAAAAATCGTTTGCTGATAGCTGTTCCGGTCTCTTTATTGTTAATTTTTGTACTATTGTATTTCGCTTTCAACAGTTTCAGGCACGGCTTTTTGATATATTCCGCTATTCCGCTATCAGCCATTGGCGGTATTTTATTTTTAGCATTGCGCCAAATGCCGTTTAGTATCAGTGCGGGAGTTGGCTTTATTGCTTTATTCGGTGTGGCGGTATTAAATGGTATTGTATTGATTTCGGAATTTAACCGCCTCAAAATTTCGAGCAAAGATGCTTTGAAACATATAGTAATAAAGGGTTCGCGAATGCGCTTGCGTCCGGTGCTGATGACGGCGGCGGTGGCTTCACTCGGTTTTTTGCCGATGGCACTGAGCAACGGAGCCGGAGCTGAAGTACAACGCCCTTTGGCAACGGTGGTAATAGGTGGCTTGATAGTGGCTACTTTTCTCACGCTTTTTGTTTTGCCGCTTTTGTACATCATGTTCGAAAAAAGACAATAAAAAAACATCATCGTTGCACAACAGACTGCTATTCATATTTCTGACAATATGCAATAGCAATGTGCTTTTTATTTATAAAACACAACCTTTTATATTCTCATGAAAATCATATCGCATTATAATAAACTGATATTGCCGCTTATAAAAACTTGGTATTGGTGCGTGGCAGGAGCAATGAGTATCATAAATGCAAGTGCCCAGCAACAATTGACCTTAGAGCAAGCCTTGCAAATGGCTGTTCAGCAGAATGCAGCCATTAAAAACGAACAGTTGAATGTTGAGTATCACAAAATACTGACAGATACTTATAAAGATATTCCCAAAACCAATATTTATACCGAAATGGGGCAGGTGAATAGTGCTTTGTTTGATACAAAATTCGGCATCGCTCAAAGTTTTTCTTTACCGGTGGTATATCAGCAGCAACGCGCTTTGTTGTCGGCACAATACCAAAGTGTATTTGCCCATACTGCCGTTCAGGTGTGGGAAGTGAAAAAAGCTGTTAGCGAGATTTTTTATCATTATCAATACCTGAAACAAAAAGAAAAATTGTTGCAGCACAGCGATTCTTTATATCAGCAGTTTTATCAAAAAGCGGTGTTGCGGCTGCAAAAAGGAGAAAGCAACGTGTTGGAAAAAACAACCGCCGAAACTCAAAAAGGAGCAATAGAAATGCAACGTCTGCAACTGCGTCAGGAAATGGAAACCGCTTTGGTGTTGTTCCAATATTTGCTCAACACGCCGCAAGCCGAGCCGCTGCCCTTGCCCGAAGCCGACATTCCGCCGCTTACGTTAGATACCACAGCCCTGAATATGCACCCCACTTTGAAGGTGCTGGAAGAGCAGCGCGAAGTAGCCCGACAAACGACTTTGCTGGAGAAATCTCGCCTACGTCCCGATTTCAGTGTGGCACTCAACAATACGAGTTTCAGAGGCACAGGTGCAGACGACCGCTACTACAAAGGAACTGCCCGTTTTACATCGGCGCAATTCGGTGTGGCGATACCGCTTTTTAAGAAAAGCCAACGCACCAAAATAGAAGCTATGCAAGTAAATGAAAGCATCGCCGAACAAGCGTGGCGTTTTCAGAAACAACGCCTGCAAACGGAGTACCTGAAATGGCAGACGGTGTATCAGGCGCAGCAGCAGCAATTGGAATATTTTGAAAGTAAGGGCTTGCAAAATGCCGCCTTGATACAGCAAGTTGCACAAAGACAGTTTCAGAGCGGCGAAATCAACTATTTAGAATATGTGTTGCTGCTCAATCAGGCTATTGATATTCAAAATCAAGCATTAGAAGCACGTAACAACGTAGTCAATACCATTCTTCAACTGAATTATTTAACCCATTAATTTTATTTTTTACCGTGAAATATTTTATTTTATCTATAACATGTATAATGATGGCGGCTTGCACTTCGGGCGATACCGCCACCGACGCGCCAGCTGCCGATATTGCAAATGCCGCCGCTACTGCCGCTACTTATCAGGTGAAACTCAGCGAAGCGCAGCTCAAAAATGCCGCTATTGCTGCGGCAACGATACAGCCTCATGCCATTTCATCTTTGCTCAAAGTAAACGGAAAAATAGAAGTGCCGCCTCAAAATTTGGTATCGGTAAGTGTGCCGATGGGTGGTTATATAAAAAGTACCAAATTGTTGCCCGGTATGCACCTGAACAAAGGCGACATCATTGCAGAAATAGAAGACCGACAATATATTGAACTCCAGCAGGATTATTTGCTTACAAAATCCAAATTGCATTTTGCGACGCTTGAATACAATCGCCAAAGAGAATTAAATGCCAGCCAAGCCAGCAGCGAAAAAGCTGTTCAGCAGACCGAAGCAGATGTAAAAAACAATCAGATACTATTGGCTTCGCTTGCCGAAAAGCTCAAACTCGCCAATATCAATCCGGCGGCTTTGACGGAGAATAACATATCCAAAAGCATCTACATTTATTCGCCTATCAATGGTTTTGTTTCAAAAGTAAATGTCAATATCGGCAAATACATCAATCCTTCCGATGTGTTGTTTGAATTGGTAAATCCTGCCGATATTCATTTGAATTTAAAAGTATTTGAAAAAGATATAGCTGCTTTATCTGTTGGAAAAAAACTGACGGCTTATACCAACGCCAATCCCGACAAAACATATCCTGCATCTATTATTTTAATCAGCAAAGATGTAGCAGAAGACGGCACTACCGAAGTGCATTGTCATTTTGACAGCTACGACAAAAACCTGATTCCGGGTATGTATATCAACGCCAATATCCAAACTGACAGCCGACAGTTGCCGACATTGCCCGAAGCCGCTATTGTAAATTTTGAAGGTCAGAATTATATTTTTGTTGAAACGGGAACAGGAACTTATCAAATGCAACCCGTAGAAACGGGTACTACGCAAGGTGGTTTTACGGAAATCAAAAATGCTGCCGCCTTTGGGCAGCAAAAGATTGTGGAAAAGGGTGCATATACTTTGCTGATGGCACTCAAAAATACGGAAGAGGAATAGAAGAAAACGAGGTTGCCCGCCCTATCTGCGCTTTTTTTATCGTTTGCGCAAATCGCTGCCCCAAAGCAGTTTTTTGCGCAATACATCGAGATAATCGTAGTGGGGCGGGCGCACCAATGCCACATGATAATCGTTTTTGCGCACTTTGAGTTCGGTGTCGCTGTCAAAGTGGGCAGAGCGGGCATCTAAGGTACATAAAAAATTGCTGCTGCGCCCTTCTACGCGCAGGGTGATGGTGCTGTCGTTGGAAACAATCATCGGGCGAAGGTTGAGATTGTGCGGGCACACCGGCGTAATAACGAAATTGTTGGAGTGGGGCATCAGCACAGGTCCGCCACAGCTCAAAGAATAAGCCGTAGAGCCGGTGGGCGTGGCAATAATCAAGCCGTCAGCCCAGTAAGAAGTCAAAAATTGCTCGTCAATATATGTATGCACAATCACCATAGAGGCGTTGTCGCTGCGGCGAATGGCACATTCGTTGAGGGCAATATTGTCGTTTTCAAATAATCGGTTGTTGCTTTCCAAACACAGGAGCGTGCGGCGGTCGAGGCTAAAATTGCCCGCTTTTATTTGTTCAATAATAGATAAAATTTCGAGTCGCCCGTAGCTGGTCAAAAAACCCAAATTACCCGCATTGATACCCAAAATAGGCACATTGCTGTCGCGCACCACCAAAATAGCATCTAACAAAGTACCATCGCCGCCGATGGTGATTAAAAAATCAATTTGCTCCTGTAAAGAAACTTCTTCGTTGATATATAAATAATTGCCCACGAAGCGTTTTCCCAAAATGCGTTCATTGTAAGGAGCTAAAACAGGGTGAAAATACACTTGTATGCCATAGTGTTCGAGCGCAATGAACAAGTTTTTATACAAACTGTAATCCTGCTCTTTGATGGTACGGGCATACAAACCGATATTCATACGAAAGAAAAAAACACTTCGAGAATGGAATAATGCAGAAACTTTATTTTTTTAAAAAAATCAATCGTCGGCAGGCAGTTCAGCCAGTATGGTTTTTCCGCCCACAACTTTTTGTTTTAACGACACTTTTATGCTTGTTTCCAAAGGCAAAAATATATCCACGCGCGAGCCGAATTTGATAAAACCCAACTCATTGCCCTGTTCTATTTCTTCACCTACCTGCAAATAATTGGATATTTTTCGTGCTACTTTACCCGCTATCTGACGCACGAGTATCTCAAAATTTTGTTCTTCATCAACAATAACCGAAGTAAAACGCTCATTTTCGGTAGAAGATTTGGGATGCCACGCCACTAAATAATTGCCCGGGTGGTATTTGGTATAAGCCACTCTGCCACTGATAGGTGAGCGATTGACGTGTACATTGGCGGGCGACATAAAAATAGAAACCTGAATACGGCGGTCTTTAAAATATTCCGGCTCAAAAACCTCTTCAATGGTTACGATTTTGCCATCGGCGGGAGCAATGACCAAGTTATCGTCATTGTGCAGTCTGCGGCGCGGAATCCGAAAAAATGAAGCCACCGCCAAAAACAATATAAAAGAAAAAACACCTACACCTGTCCGTACATTTTGTGCTTCGGAAAACAAAAAATAAACAAGCACATTGAGGAGCAATAAACATACAGCTACTATAGCCAAAGTGAGGTAGCCTTCCTTATGTATTTTTATCATATTATTAGTTTAGAGAGCGTTTTTTTGTAAAAAGATAACTGCTTTATTAATCTTTTATTGATGATAATGTTGCAAATATCTTGTAAAATTTAATTTATTTAAAATTTTGTTAATTTGATACCGTTTTTTTTTCGCTGCGATATACATATAGAATAATCGCCAAAGCCGAATAATAAAAGGGCATTTGTGGGATTTTATAACGAACCAAAGCCCCGAAATTGAAACTGGTGAATCCGGTAATGAATGCAAAAATAAGCGTAAAAATAATAAAAGCACTAATATCGGCGTGTGTGAAGATAATTTTAAAGGTGCGCAAGATGCCCACTTTGAGCAGTACCCAAGCAGTGAGCAGCAGCGTGAGGGTGCTTTCTACGGCAGCCGCCAACACAATAGCGGTGTGTACTTCGGTAAAATAGGGGCGGAATAGAGAAGTCCAAATAGAAACAGGAACTTTTGAAAAAACGCCCGCTACCGTAAATTCCACTTTGCCCAAAGTGTAGCCACTCGTAGTTGCCCCGCTGATGGCACTGTGCCACCCCTGAAATCCCATCGCTTTACGCACAAAAAGCAGGGTGAGCTGCTCGGTATAAGAATAAATGACATCGCTCAGAAAATAAATACAAAAAGGAAGCCCCACTACTACGGCTGTCGCCACTATCCGAAAAACATACTTATCGCGCAACAATTTTCTCACGGCATTGCCCCACATCCATACCAAAAACGCCGGAATCAGCCCCGCCAAAATGTAAAATTTTATTTCCAGAATAAAAAACATCGCCCCGAGCATCAGCACTAATGCCAAGAGGCGGTTTTTTTGTACGATAAAAAAATGATAAAACCCCCACACCGCCCAACCCGTAGCCGTGATGGTGATGGGGTCTTTGAGAATACCGCCACTCCAAAACACCACAGACGGAATCATAAACATAATCACAAAAAAAACAGCCCTCAAATCGGGATACATCGCCTCCAACACACGAAACCACGCCCACAAGCCCCAAAACGACAAAAAACCGAACAATAATGTAATTACCCAAAAATTATTCCAGCAAAAAAGCCCAAAAAATGAAGACAAACGCACCACATGAAAAAAACTATCTTCGCCATAAAAAGCCATCTGTTGGGTATAATAAGCCGTATCCAACTCCATACCGCTGCCCAACCACCATATCCGCAAGCCTTTCAGGGGCGATTCTAAAAATAAATTATAAATAATTTCGCCCTCGCGGTAGTAGCCGAAAGTGTCGCCATCTTTGTAATAAAACATATAAACGGCGGCAAAAGCCAAAGAGCCAAGCAATTTAACAAACATCGCCGGCAACAAATAGCCTTCGCAGGGCTGATTAGCATAAAAAACGCGCTGAACGATGAAAGTAATCGCCAGCAACAAGGGGAAGAAAAATAAAATTAAAAGAAAATCCACCGATAGACCCTGCTAAATCGATACAAAATTAGTTCTTTATTACAATAATTATGTTTTAAAGAAAAAAAGCCTGTTTGTTTTTTTTTCAATGCAGCACAACAATCATTGAAATATTAACTTTGTGTGATTTTTTTAATTCAACGTATCTTTGAGTTATGATAACAAATTCAGTATTGCAAATTACTAATAGTTTAAGCAGACAAAAAGAGGTTTTTCAACCTGCCAATCCGCCTTTTGTAGGTATGTATGTGTGCGGACCTACTGTATATAATGATGTGCATTTGGGCAACTGCCGCACCTTCGTCAGTTTTGATGTAATATACCGCTATTTGTTGTTTTCGGGCTACAAAGTGCGCTATGTGCGCAATATCACCGATGTAGGGCATTTATTAGATGACGGCGAAGACCGCATGCTCAAAGGTGCACGCTTGGAACAATTAGAACCGATGGAGGTGGCACAGAAATACAGCAACGGTTTTCATGAAATGATGCGGGTTTTCAACAACCTGCCGCCGAGTATAGAGCCGCGTGCCAGCGGGCACATTTTGGAGCAGATAGAAATGGTGCAGCAAATCATTGCCAATGGCTACGGCTACGAGGTTAATGGCTCGGTGTATTTTGATACGCTTCAGTTTATTAAAGACAAACCCGAAATTTACGGCAGACTGTCGGGCAAGGTGGTAGATGAACTGCTTGCCGAAAGCCGCGATGATTTGAAAGGGCAGAGCGAAAAACGCCACCCTTCGGATTTTGCAATATGGATAAAAGCAAGCCCCGAACACATTATGCGATGGAATGCGCCCTGGTCGGTGGGTTTTCCGGGTTGGCATTTGGAATGTTCGGCGATGAGTACCAAATATTTAGGAGCTACTTTTGATATTCACGGCGGCGGCAACGACCTCAAATTTCCGCACCACGAAAACGAAATAGCTCAAAACTACGGAGCTTGCTCTTGCCAGCCCGCCCGTTATTGGCTGCATACAAATATGTTGTTGATGAACGGCAAAAAAATGAGCAAAAGCGACGGCAATACCATTTCGCCGCCCGAACTGCTCAATGGCAACAGCCCCCACATCAGCAAAGCCTACTCGCCGATGACCCTGCGCTTTTTTATGCTGCAAAGTCATTATGGCAGCACCTTAGACATCAGCGATGCCGCCCTGCAAGCCGCCGAAAAAGGCTATCAGCGGCTGATGAACGCCGCCGAAGTGCTGGAAAAACTCAATTTTGTTGCCGATGCTGCCCAAGCACAAAGCAGCGAAATAGAGGCTGTGGAACAACTCTGCCGCGCCTGCTACGACAGTATGAATGATGATTTCAACACCGCCCAAACCATTGCCAACTTATTTGAACTGAGCAAAAAAATCAATTCGTACAAAGAAGGGCATATTGCTTTGGCGAGTTTAGATACGGTTACTTTTGAGCTATTGCGCAGCACTTTCTTTGGATTTATCCACGATGTGCTGGGTTTATTAAATGAAAATAAAGGCAACAACGCCAATAACCACAGCGAAGGTTTGATGCGGCTGATTTTGGAAATTCGCGGCGAAGCCCGCACCAACAAAGACTGGACAACCTCCGACCTGATTCGCAACCGCCTCAACGAACTCAACATTCAGCTAAAAGACGGCAAAGAAGGCGAAGTAACGTGGGTATTCGGAGGATAAAAAAACGGTGGACTTGTTTTAAAAAATGAAAAATTAATGCGTTTTATTTTTTAAAAAAACAGGGACGTAATATGTTTTACGCCCCTGTTTTTTTATATCACCCCCTCTGCTATTACTTCCAATAATTCGCTCAAAATAGCGGCACTTGCTCCCCACACCACCCGCTGCTGAATATTATAAAATGGCACATCTAAACGAAGATGCCCGCGCACGAGCATATTTTTTTTGATTTGAAAAGCCGAAGGGTGGGCTGCCTCCGACCAACTCACCTGCAATATATGAGCTACCTCCTGTGGGTCGGGCAAAAACTGCGGCATAGCATTTATCCGTGCCACCACCGGCTGCACCCTGAAATTACTCGGTGCTATGTACAACTCGCTCAAGCACCCCAACACCTCTATATGGTGGCGCGGCACCCCAATTTCCTCTTCGGTTTCGCGCAGGGCGGTTGCGGTTAAGTCGCCGCCGTCAGCCGCATCTTGCTGCCCGCCCGGAAAAGCAATCTGGCCACTGTGAACCCCCTCGTACTCCGGTCGTACAATCAGCGGAAAATGTGGCGCACCTATGGCATCGGGGTACAACAATATACATACCGCCCCCACTTTGGCACCTTGTAAAGTGTCGGGCGTAGGAGGTACAAATTTTCTGTTGGAAGGCAATGCTTTGGCGTGGGCGCGGGCGGCGGGCAAATTTTGCCGATGAAGCAGTTGTCGTATATTTTCAGTGAAAATATTAAAATCTTCAAAGTTGGATAAGCTCATATTATTGTTTGATGTTTTTTTAAAACTATGCAACAGTCCTTTTATCATAGAAAAACAGAACCCGAAAATCTAAAAAGGTGCGAAAGTGCAAAGCTATGTCAGAATTTGGCTATTTTGTCTTGTCTTAAAATAGGTTTACACATTTCATAACAAAAACGATTAAAAAAATGAAAAGAAGTAAAGCTGTTTTAGGATTAAAACATCTGAATGAGTTTTGGTTAGGACAATTAGGTTATGACAATTAGGTTATGACAAAACTGTGAAATGGAGTAACTTTTAGCCAACAGTTGCCGGATTTGCCGCAGGGCGTGTATTTTTACCGTATCTTCACTCTATAAAAGACAAATAATTAAAATGCTTAATCTTGAAACTAAAATGTTTACCGTTGATTATAAGCAATTTTGTGTATCAACACTTTTTTTATAACTGCTAAAAAAATTACCTTTGCTGTATATTATCAATACATTTTTTTCGTTAAAGAAGCATTTTATACACACATATTTTTTAGTCAGATTTTAAAAACAAAAAAACAATGATAAGACGACTCATCGGTCTGGCTTTGGTGCTGCTCTTGGGCTGGATTGTATATGTACAATTTTATGGCACTGACGAGCAAAAAACCGCCCGCAAACAATTATTTGAAAACCTGCGCCAAACCGGAAAAACCATCGGCGATATTGCTAAAGTTGAGCAACTCAAACTCAAAGATATTTCTTTTAAAGATGCTTTGGGCAAAGTAGGTGAAAGTATAGATAAACTGCGGCAGAATGCTTCAAATCTGAAGCAGGAGTATCGCGAAAAACTCGACGATTTGCAGAGCCGCAAGCGGGAATTGGAGGATTTGCTGCATATTGCTCAAAGCAAACCCGACAGCGAAATTACACCCGAACAGGAAGCGGCTGCCAAACAAAAACTCCGCGATTTGTCGGTAGAAATGCAAACGCTGGCAAAGCAAATAGAAAACGATGAGCAGGCTCTTGAACAACAACCTTGATGAGGAGGCTTGCAGGGCTATACAGCAAACGAAGAGGCTTTGCGCCATTTGCTGGAAGAAAAAACGGCACAATATCAACAGCCCTATTTTATAGAAAACGACCCCATCAGTGTGCCGCATCTTTTTTCAAAAAAACAGGATATTGAAATTGCGGCTTTGTTCAGTGCTTTGTTTGCGTGGGGGCAACGGCGCACCATCATCGCCAAAAGCAGAGCCTTGATGCAGCTGATGGACGATGCCCCGCACCAGTTTATTACACAATGCAAAGACAGCGACCTGCGCCGTTTTGAGCAATTTAAGCACCGCACCTTCAATGCCACCGACACGCTGTATTGTATCGCTTTTTTGCGTCATTGGTATGCCCGCCACGATAGCCTCGAAACGGCTTTTTCGCAACATGTGCGGCACGGCGAACAACATATCGGTGCAGCGTTGAGTGGTTTTCACGACTTGTTTTTTTCGTTGCCCGTCATATCGGAGCGCACCCGCAAGCATATTCCTACGCCGCTTCGCCAATCAAGTTGCAAGCGGCTTTGTATGCTGCTGCGCTGGTTGGTGCGCTCTGATCAAAAAGGTGTGGATTTTGGTTTGTGGAAAGCCATCAGTCCGGCGCAATTGCTGTGCCCTTTAGATGTGCATGTGCTTCGGGTAGCCGAAAGGTTGGGCTTGCTGCAAAGCACCAAAAGTAATTGGCACAATGCCTTGTCGCTTACCGCCACTTTGCGCCGCTTTGATGCCGCCGACCCTGTAAAATACGATTTTGCCTTGTTTGGAATGGGGATAGAAGAAAAATCTTATAGTCTAAAATTTTCCATGTAATAATGTTTCCACAGTTGGCGCGTCCGGGCCAGGGCAATTCGGAAAGAGGAGGAGCAGAGGCACTGCGCACACTCAGGTCTTGCAAACTTTTATACACCAATCCCACACCTTTGGCATATACCTCGTGAGAGTAGGTATATTGCAGAAAGTTTTCGTATTGCTGCTGAACCACAGTGAGCGTGGAGTCGAAAACCATTTCGTTGATGGTATCTTTTTGGTGCAGTTTTTCTATGTGGTAGTCCCAGTTTTTATAAAAAGCCACCTGATTGCACTTATTGTCGTCTATATAGTATTCTTCATCAATGTAGGCATTACCCGACCAGTTTTTGTGGTTTGCCAACGGAAAGGCGAGTTTGATAAAACGCATATTGTTGTCGTTGCGCTCGGCGGTGGCGGTGGTGCGGCGAATACTTTGCACTTGTGGCACAATGTTGCTCCAGGGCGTATTGCTGCCGGTGTTGCGCACATAGCGCAGGAGGCGGTAGGCGGTTTCTCCTTCGCCATCGGTGTAGCTGCTGCCGACCACTTCGCGTACCTCGCGCGAGATAAATTTATCATCAAAGCCCTTGTCTTTTTGCAAAGTATCTATTTGATACTCCACCCAAAAACCCTCCTCTGCCGGAAAATAAGCATAATCGGCAGCAAGGGGCAGCAGTTCGGTTTTTTCGGTACAGGAGGCCAAAAAAGAAAGCAAAAGCAATGCAAAAGCACCGCGTTTTAACATCAACAACATAAAAAATGAAAATAAGGAAAAAAACTTCAACAAAAAGACGTACAGATGAAAGATAAAGTTGCACAGACTTTATCTCTTATTTAAGCAGGTGCTATGAAAAAATAAATGGGAATAAAAAAAATGCCGATTTATTCCTCTTCTTCTTCATAAGCTTCCTCTTCATTGTCATCATCTACATACATCTCCAGCAAATCATCATCGCCGTCATTGTTGTTGTCTATATCATCATCTTCTACTACTTCTAATTCTTCCTGCAACAAAGCCGGTTCTTCTTCATATTCCGTTTTGCTGCCATCGTACTTGATATTGTTGAGAATTACGCCGTTGCCGTCTAATTTGAGTTCCACTTCCTTATCGCGCAACCGCAGCACCATTTCGTAAGTGCGCTCGTTGGCGTTGTTGAGGATGGTTTGGAAATCAATTACTTTGTAGCCTTTGGGGTATTCTTCGTTGAGTGTTTTTTCAACTACAGGCGGTAACTGTTTGGATACCGAAAACACGATGGTTTCGAGCCATTCGCCTTCTGCTGAAAATTTGGCGTATTTAGTCCATATTTTTTGTTGAAAAAATACACCATACACATTGTTTTTTTCCCGTACCCAACCTTCTATTTTAGCATCGGGATACTTTTTCATGGCGGCTTCTGTTAAATGGTCTTTTACTTTAGACTCATCTAATTTATCTTTTTCGATACGAAGCAAAAATTCCTTAAATGTGATTTGTTGCATACTGATAATTGGGTATGAAATTTACTATACAATTAATGTGTATATCTTAGTAGCGCACAAAATTGTGAAACGCTTTTTTTTTTGCCAAATTTTTTTTTCAAAAAAAGCATATTCATATTTAAAATACGTTGAAACAAAAGGAATATTTTTTCTGTTACCTTTGCTGCGTTAATCAAAAAAAAGAAAAAATATGATATTTCGGAATTTAGTCATCATGTTGGTACTGAGTTGTGCAGCTTGTAATATGAGTAAAGAAATAGAAGTGGATTTGCCCGAATACGAGCCTCAAGCGGTGGTGGAGTGCTATTTGGAAGCAGGGCAACCTTATCGTATGGCACTTACCAAAAGCAGTGGTTATTTTGATGAAGTGAATGATACGGCTTTGCTCAGTATTTTGATACATGGTGCTTTGGTACTCATCACCCACGCCAACGGCACAGATACTTTGCAGGAAGCGGCGGGTGGTGTTTTTGTAGAAAATGGTAGGTTGTTCAACTATATATCATCAAAAACAGTTCCGACTTTGTACAACAGCGATTTTTCGCTGAAGATCATCACTGCCGACAACAAGGAAATCAGTGCCGTAACACGCCTTTTGCCGCCTGTGCCGATAGATTCGCTGACTACCAAATGGAGTACTTCCAACGATACTTTGGCATTGGTGCTTACCCATATCACCGACCCCGCCGATACCGACAACTATTATCGCCGTCAGTTTTTCTTTGGCAGCAGAGACAGTGTGCAGCAGGATTTTTTTCCTGACGACCGCATCGTGGGCGAAAACAACCAGTTGGTGTTCGGTTCGGGCTACGACTTCACCGAAGGCGATACGGCTTTGGCGGTGTTGTGGCACATCAACAAAGAGTATGCTGATTATGCGCAAAGCACTCAAACCGCCATCGCTTCCAACGGCAATCCTTTTGCCAGTCCGGGCAGTATTTTGAGCAATATTCAGGGCGGTATCGGTATTTTTACGGGCGTTTCGCGCGATGAAAAATCGGTTATTATTCACAAATAACGGGTAGCTATAACAAATTTTTAGTAGTTGTGCTACAATCTGGTTTTGGGCGATTGTTAATTTTCTTCTTTTTCTTGGCGGAAAGACTGCACAGCACGAAAAACTCTGAAAACACCATACAACAGCACAATAATACCCAGATAACGCTTGAGTTGGTCATCTTCGAGTGCTGAAAATGCGGCGGGCGGATATAAAAAAAACAAGCCCACAGCCATATAAAGCAGCCCGATACTCATTTTGGTTATCAAAAACATCCATTTGGCGGCGTTGCGGTGAGAAGAAGCCATCTTTTATTACAATTCAGCGATTAAAATTAAAAGAGACGTTTGCGTACAAATATATACAGCACCACAATCGCCATTACCGCCGAAAACAAAATAACCGCCAAATATGCCGAAGGGCTGTTTTCGAATGGCAGGTGAAGGTTCATTCCGTAGAAGCTGGCAATTAAGGTGGGCACCATCAGCACGATGGTTACGGCGGTGAGGCGTTTCATCACCATATTGAGGTTGTTGGAGATAATGGAAGCGAAAGCGTCCATTGTTCCGTTCAAGATGTTGTTATACACTTCCGCCATTTCGCGTGCTTGTCGGGCATCAATAATAATCCCTTCCAAAAAATCCGAAGCATCTTCATCACTGCGAATTTTGAGCAGGTCGGTGCGCTGCACTTTATTCATCAGCAACTCATTATCGCGCAGGGCTGTTACAAAATACACCAAACTTTTTTGCAAATTCATCAACTTTGCCAACTCGGTATTCCGGCTCGAATGAAATAACTCTTTCTCGTAGGTATTGCGCTGATGATTGATGCGCTTGAGATAGAGCATATAATAATAAACGGTTTGGTTGAAGATGCGCAAAATAAAATCTTGGTGCTGATGTGGATTAAATTCTTTAATTTTACGGTTGATGAAATAATCCATAACAGGCGTAGGCGACGAGCTGATGGTGATGAGGTGGTCTTTCATCACAATAATACCGATAGGAACAGTAATATAGAGTGCCTCAAATTCTGATTCACTTTGATTTTTGAGTGGGCTGCTTAATACAATCAAATCCACATCATCATCACGCTCAAAGCGCGAGCGTTCGTCCACGTCCAAAGAATCTATAAAAAAGTCAATCGGAATGTCCAATTGTTCGCTGAGTTGTTCTATTTCGTTTTTTTCGTAGGGGGGGTGTATATTTATCCAACAACCTTTTTCCAAAGCTTGCAGGTGCATCAAGTCACCATTGTATTTTTTGATATACTGAATCAAGGTTGTATGGGAGCTAAAAAATAAAAAATCGGAGTTGCAAAGCGCAACATATATGTTTTTTAGGTTGCAAACATACAAAAAATGTATGGGATTATGGCTACATTACAGTTTTAATTGTGTTATAGGGAGTTCAATATAAGTTTAAAAATATAGATTTTCTTGGAGCAAATTATTGAAAAAATACAAATTGGCATTTTATTTGGGTAAAGATAAAGTATTGGTAAATAAAAATTAGACATGCAAAGCCTTAACTTTATATAAATGTGGGCGGTTTTAACTTGTTTTATGGTATATATTCGCCCCGCAAATAACAAAAAGAAAACAAAAAACACGGTAAATATATCTTATTTAAAATACAAAAGATGTTTTTAAGGTGTCTTATAATACATACAATCAACTATAATAAAATAATAATAAATCAGTATATGAAAATCCTATCCGATATACAGTGTCGTTTTGTGCTATTGATCATCGTATCGTGGTGGGCAACCTGGCAAGTTTCTGCCCAGCAAGACCCTCAATATACACAATATATGTTCAATGGCTTGTCCATTAATCCGGCTTATGCGGGTACGCGCGGCGGCTTGAGTTTGACGGCGGTGGGCAGATACCAATGGGTGGACATCAAGGGCGCGCCGCGTACTATTTCGCTGAGTGCCCACTCACCTTTGGCAAAAAAAGTAGCTTTGGGTTTGAATGTGGAAGGAGATGAGATAGGGGTTCATCGCCGTATCGGTGCCTTTGCTTCCTATGCGTATCATTTGCCTTTGGGCAGTGAATGGAAATTGAGTTTGGGATTGCAAGCGGGCGTACATCATTATAGTTCGCGTTTTACCGAAATTGCGGTAAGCGACCCCGACCCAAATTTTTCGGAAGATTTTACAAAAACACTTCCCAATTTCGGGGCGGGATTTTTCTTGTATAGCCAGCGTTTTTATTTTGGAGCGGCAGCACCACATTTACTACAGCACAAACTGCGCACCGACACCACAGATGCCGACATTTCAAAAGTGGCGCATCAATACCGCCATTATTTACTCACAGGAGGTGCGGTATTTCATCTCGCCGATGGTTTTGATTTAAAACCATCTTTTTTAATAAAATCTGTACCTGCCAGTGCTCCTTTCATTGCCGACCTCAATCTGAGTTTGCTCGTCAAAGAAACCGTGTGGGTAGGGGTGAGCTATCGCAGTTTTGATTCCATAGATTTTATTGCCGAATTATTATTGGGAAAGATGCGTTTGGGGTATTCTTATGACCTCACACTCACCAAACTTTCCAACTACAACAGCGGCTCTCACGAAGTAATGCTGGGCTATGATTTTGGTGGCGACAACAAAGGAGGCAAGGGTTTAGGCAGAAAAGAAAGAGTTGTTACACCGCGTTATTTCTAAATATATTTTAAAAAAGCATCTAATCACAATTTTTATATCGGCACACCATCGCCGTATTTTAATAAAAATTATCTATGTCAATAGCTATGAATACATTATACTATCCATACAAAAAACGGTTAAGGGGGCATTTGTTTTATTGGTTAATAGTGATATTGATGAGCAACGGTATCGCTTTGAAAGCGCAGCAACAAGCACCCTGTGGCGGCGACAGCAATGCAGGCAATTTTTGTGTACCTGCTTATCAGCCTAACCAATCAATACCTTATTTAGTGTTGTGCGTACCCAATTGCGAAGGCGAGTCGGTTTTTATGTCAGATCATCTTTCTTTGTATGGTTGCGGTATTACCGAACTGAACGACACTTGTTTCCGATATACGCCCTTGCCCAGTCAGGTGGGCAATGATGTAGTCACTATAACGATGTGCTACACTGATGAACCCGAAAATTGCTCAGAAATTGTTTTTAATATAACGATAGATGCAGCGGGCTGTCAGCCGAATCCCGACGCTTGTCTCGCTGATGCGGGTACTTTGTCATTATCAAGTAATGAAGTAATAGTGGGTAATTCTTCACCTGCTGCCACGGTGAGCGGAAAAACGACAGCAACAGGTTATACTTATTTGTATCTATTAACACAAGATTCTAACCCCGAAGATGCCATACAATACAATGTTGTAGCCACCAGTGCTTCCGGCACTTTCAATTCATTAGCCATAGGCTCTTATCGCATACACGGCGTTTCATTTAAAGGTACTATTCCTCAGTTTTTGGATTTAAATGTGAATATGGTAGAGGGGTTATTGCAACTGATAGACGAAGAGAGCATTTGTGCCGAAGTACAGGCAGCGGGTACTGCTTTTTCGGTGATAGAAGAGACAGTTGTGGTTGATGAATGTTTAGCCAATGGCGGCTTATTGACCTTAGCGGCAGATAGCGTAACGACAGGAAATACCTCGCCGCAGACAGCAGTAACAGAGGCTTTGAGTAGCGAAGGATATAGTTACATCTATATATTGGCGACAGATGCTGCCACACAGGGACAGCCTGCAAATGTAGTGTTTTTGGAAGAAAACTTAAACGGCTCTTTTGATATGAGCAGCTATGCTGCGGGTAATTATTTTGTGTTGGGCGTTTCTTATAAAGGCACGCCGGCACAATTCCAACAACTACCCCTCAATAATTTGGACGATTACAGTGCTTTGGTTGGCGACAGCACAATTTGCGCCAACAGCACCGGAGATGTATTTTGGTGGTATGGCGGCGATGAAGAGCCGACTTGTGCTGCCAGCGGAGGAAATATCTTTTTGCCAGATGCTTCGGTAGCAATAGGAGAAATTTCTATAGCACCTACTGTAGTGGGGGCAGCTACCACTGGCGGACTAAATTATTATTTTCTTTTAACCACCACTGCCGCCAACAATCACGAAATTTTAGCATTAAGTTCCAACGGTTCTTTTAATTTTAGTGGTTTTAATACAGGGCAATATATGATTTTTGGCATCTCTTTGCAAGGAACATTGACACTTTTAGAAAACTACACCACCATAGAATCTATTCAGCAAGATATAGAAGAAGCAGTACTTTGTGCCGATTTTAGTTTTAACGAAGCAACAGTAACTGTAACTCCGGCAGTAGAAAATAATGATTGTGAACAAACTGTTTATACCTGCTCTATACCGATTACACCATTGGATTTGTGTATAGAATTTTGTAATTTAGAAGGTAATATTGTGATTGATACTCTCATTACCACTTACAGTTGCAGCGTACATTATGATGAAGAGGACGGCACTTGTATTCGTTATACAGCATTACCCGGCTATACAGGCTTGGATTCTTTGATTGTGATAGGTCATGATGGAACAGGAACAATAGATACAGTAGTTACTTACATTAAAATTGAATGTATGACCCCCAACGCTGTTGATGACTTTTATACCGTTACAACGACCAATCCCGCTTCTACACTTTTAACTATTTTGAACAACGATGAAGACCTTTGTCCCAATATTAGCTCTATGAATATCATAGACCAAGCCGAACACGGTGATGTGGTGAACAACGGCAACGGCACTTTCTCTTATTATCCCGACAGTGGGTTTAGCGGTACTGACAGTTTTGTGTATCAAATATGTAATAACTGCTCTAATACTTCGCTTTGCGATACGGCAGTAGTAACAATTGCCGTAAATGAAGTCCAAAATGCCATTGATGCCGTAGATGATCAGATTGTAGGAGTAATGAACGAAGTCAGCAATATTCAGGTATTGCAAAATGACGAGGCAGATGGGGCAGCCATTGTATCTTATACACAACCTGCCAACGGCTCAGTCAGTTTAAACGGCTCCATCTTAATTTATACACCCGATGAAGATTTTGAAGGAACAGATACTTTCTCTTATACAATTTGCAATGTAGCCGGCGAATGTGATGAAGCTACGGTGACGATTATTGTAGATAATGCCGAAATAAACAGCGCACCCATTGCAGTAGATGACAGCTACACGTTGCCGACGAATGAACCTGTTGTATTACAGGTATTGCAAAATGATATAGATGATAATCCGCCTTTGGTACTCACTGGTATTTTTAATGTACCCGAAAACGTATCTGTTACTATCCAAAATAACGCTATTTCAGTTGGTTTTCAAACAGGAGCAGCCGATAGCGTAACATTTAATTATGTAGTATGCGATACTGCCGAGCCGCCTTTGTGCGATACTGCTTTGGTAACAATTGTATTGGAAAATATCACACCCTCCGATACAATTATAGCAATAAATGATACTTTGGCAACAAATCCTGCGGATACTTTACAGCATATCAACGTGTTGGAAAACGATTTGGGCGAAAATATTGTGCTGATTTCATTTTCACAGCCACAACACGGGGTTGTATTGCTCAATACAGATGGTACTTTGACATACATACCCGATGGAGATTTTGAAGGAACAGACAGTTTTACTTATACGATGTGCAATAATAGTGGCGATTGTGACGAAGCTACTGTATATATCAATGTGGACTCTGATGATAATGATGCCCCGATTGCACAAGACGATATGGCAACGACAGATATGTATGTTACCATAGCTATTGATGTTGCCGCCAACGACAGCGACCCCAACGGCGACGAACTCAGCGACCCTGAAATCGTATCACCGCCGCAACACGGTACAGCTACCGTTCAGTTGGGGCAAATTGTGTATGAACCCGCCGATGGTTTTTATGGAACAGATACTTTTACCTATTCTATATGCGATACAGTAGCTGCTCCTTCCACTTTGTGCGATACCGCCACTGTAACCATTGTAGTATTATCGCCATTAGATGCCGAACCCGATGTGGTGTTTACGCAGGTAAATACTCCTGTTGATATAACTGTATTGCCCAATGACACAGGCACAGATTTAGAAATTACTTCTTTTGTACAACCTTTGCACGGAGCAGTGATTATTCAACAAGATAATGAAACATTTACCTATACACCCGAAGAGGATTTTACCGGAACAGATTATTTTATATACACCGTGTGCAATGCCGATGTGCTTTGCGATTCGGCGGTGGTCAGCATTGTTGTAAGTCCGTTGCAACCCAATTTGCCGCCCCATGCTGTAAATGATGCACTAGTGGGAATAATGGGCGACACACTCGTGGCAACCGTAATGGACAACGACAGCGACCCCAACGGAGACAACATATTTATTACTATTGTAGAAAACCCCGCACAGGGAACAGTAGAAATTATCAACGACGGGCAAGCGATACAATATGTGCCGCCTACCCCTACTTTTGACGAAATCGTTACATTTGATTACGTTATTTGCGATACCTCCACTGCCTGCGATACAGCAACTGTGGTCATCTCTTACAATGGAATGCCCTCCAACCACCCGCCACTTGGCACTGACGATGCCATTAGCATGGAGCAGGGCGACACAGTGGAATATTGTGCTTTATTGTTGGGTTTTGACACAGATGGCGATGAACTTTCTTACGAAATACTCACTCCGCCCATTAACGGTGCTTATGAAATCAACGAAAACAACTGTATCGTTTATACCCCGAATACCGACTTTTTGGGCGATGATCATTTGACCTATTTGTTGTGCGATGACGGCAGCCCTGTGTTGTGCGATACTGTTTCTTTGACTATTCATGTAACGAGCAAATCAGATGAAACCCTGCAAGCCATAGATGATGAAACCAGCACTTCTGTGAATACTGCCGTAGATATTGATGTTCTGGAAAACGATAAAGGCGGCAATATCAGCATTACTTCATTTGATGCACAAAGCCCGCACGGAACAATTACAGAACACCCCGACAGCGCAGGCGTACTCGTATATGAGCCGGATGCCGGATTTTATGGAACGGATACCTTTACTTACGTCATTTGTCTTGAACCCGACCTGCTTCTGTGCGATACGGCATCAGTATTTGTACAAGTTGTTCCGCCCGATGTATCTTGTCAGGCAAGCGAATTATTTATTCCCGAAGGTATTACACCGAATGGCGATAATATCAACGATGAATTTATCATAGAACACCTCAATGAGTGTTTTGGTGATAAAGAACCTGAATTGCTGGTATTCAATCGTTGGGGAAATGAAGTATATCGCAAAACAGGCTATACCGGCTTGGCGGGCGAATCGTGGAACGGCACTTGGCAGCAAAACGACGAGCCTGTACCCGACGGCACTTATTTCTACATCTTGCATTTGAATACGGATACCGCCACTGACAACCGTAGCGGCACAATAGAAGTATATCGTTAGTACTGATTTTTTTTAAAAACTGAAAATATTTTTTTCTGTAAAAAAACTGCTGTTCTTAAATAAACAGCAACCATAGTGCACAAAAACTGTATATTTTTTTCATAGCTGCTCTTTTTATGAAGCCCCGCACTGTAACCAACAGTTGTGGGGCTTTTTTCTGATTAAATATACAAAATATGACAATGTTATTACAATCATAAAAGAGATAGATATTAATTTCGCTGAACTTTTTTTAAAAAAATGTATCAATGATTTTAAACAGAATATTGTATTTTCTTATGAAAATCATTTAATATTGCACAATTTTAGTTTAAAGTTGTGACAATAAATAAGAATTATTATTTTTACCCAAATGAATAGAAACAACATAATAAAATACTTTTATTGTATTTAAAATTGTGTACTAAGTATAAAGTATAGTTGTATAATGTAAATCATATTCTAAAAAAATAACAATCATTTTATTAATTAACTCATTTAACAAAAAACCTAACGAATGGCACAAACGACAGCAACAACAGCTCCCAAAAAGGGGGGGCTTGAAAACACCTTTGCTCTTCTTGTAATTCCCGTTATCATTATTGTTTGTATTTTATTGTACAAGTTTGTGATGGGATCCCCTTCCAACTTTGAAGGCGGCGATCCCAACAACCACCCACTTCCGGGTAATTATTTGGGAATTGTATATAAAGGAGGTGTAATCGTACCTATTTTGATGTCTTTCTTTTTGATGGTTATCGTGTTTTCCATTGAGCGTTTTATCACTATCAACAGAGCCTACGGCAGTGGTTCTTTGGACAATTTTGTGCGCAAAGTGAAATCTTTGGTAGATGGCGGACGCATTGACGATGCCATTGCCGAAAGCAACCGCCAAAAAGGTTCAGTGGGTAATGTAGTACGCAGCACCTTAGAAAAATACAAAGAAGTGCAAAACTGGAGCGGACACGATAAAGAGCAAAAAATAGCAGCAATTCAAAAACAATTAGAAGAATCCACTTCTTTAGAATTGCCAATGCTCGAAAAAAACCTCACCATCATTGCTACGCTCGCTTCTATCGCTACCTTGACAGGTCTTTTAGGAACGGTAATCGGTATGATTAAAGCGTTTGCGGCACTTGCCGTAGCCGGTAATCCTGATGCAGTAGCCTTGGCTAATGGTATCTCGGAAGCACTCGTAAATACCGCACTCGGTATCGGTACTTCTACACTCGCCATCATCGCCTACAACTATTTCACCAGCCGTATTGATACCCTCACTTACAACCTGGACGAAATCGGTGTGAGCCTCACACAAAGCTATAATGCTACACACTAAGCCTTAAAAACAACCGCGAACGAAAAGTGTGAATGAACACACCTTACCGTACTGCGTGTTTTCATTTTTATTTTATTTATAAATTTAACTAAACGATTTTTATATAAAATGCCCAAAGTCAAAGTCCCGCGTAAGAATATTTCGCTTGATATGACGGCGATGTGCGATGTGGCGTTTTTGCTCCTGACCTTCTTCATGCTTACCACAAAATTTAAGCCCGAAGAACCCGTTCAAGTAAAAATGCCCTCCTCTATCTCCGAAACTACCTTGCCCGACGACGGTAAATTGCAACTGGCGGTGGGTGCTGACGGGCGCATTTTTATGGGAGTGGACGGTCAGCCCACCCGCCTGAAAATGCTCGAAGAAATCGGTAAAAAATATAACATGACCTTTACCGATGCAGAAAAGTTTGAATTTGCTAAAATGGACGCTTTCGGAACACCCTTGAACGGCTTGAAACAGTTGCTGGCATTGAGTGCCACCGAGCGCAATAAGGTAAAACAACCCGGTTTGCCTTGCTGCGACAGCCTTAATACCGAACTCACCGACTGGGTGCTGTATGCCCGTGCTACCGCTCCCGACCAAAAACTCAAAGTGGCTATCCGCTCCGATGTAGATACCGACTACGAAGTGGTAAAAAAACTCATAGCAACTTTGCAGGCGCAAAAAATCAACAAATTCAATCTGGTGACTTCGCCCGAAGCAAAGCCCAAGCCTAAAGCAAATTAAAGCATATAGCTAAAAATGCCGCTTTTTTTATAATGTAAAAAAAAGTTAAAAATTATATGTTTATGCTTGATAATACGTTATAACTATACAGCGTTTCATTTTTTTTAAAATAAAAACTCAAACAAAAACCTTTTGCACCGCAGACAGCGAAATCGGTGCTCAAACAAAAATAAAATTTCGCATATTGTGTAACCCTCAAAAAAAACCGTATAATTTGATATGGCAGAAGTAGATACCGGTGGGGGTGGTGGAAAGAAAAATGACGGAAAGCGGCGAGCCAAGAAAGGCTCTACCAAAGTGGATATGACCGCAATGGTAGATATGGCGTTTTTGCTGCTTACTTTTTTTATGCTTACCACCACCTTCAATAAACCGAAGATGATGGAAATAAATATGCCTGATAAAGATAAAGAATTGCCCGAAGAAAAAATGAAAGTACCTGCTTCGCGCACGGTCACTGTTATTTTGGGTAAAGACAATAAGGTATATTGGTATCAGGGCGATGATGATAACCCCGCCGTAGCAGTGGAAGAAACCGATTTTTCGGAAAACGGAATCCGCAACGCATTGTTGCGCAAATCCGCCGAAATTCGCGCCTTGCCGCGCCGCGAAAGCGATAAAGAAAACCCTGAGCCTATTGTTATTATCAAGGCAATGGACAAATCCAAATATAAAAATTTGGTGGATATTCTGGACGAAATGCACATTACAGGCGTTAAAATTTATGCCATTGTGGATTTTACTGAAGATGACCGCAAATTATTGGCAGTACAACACCCCAACAGTGTGGCAGATATGGCACCGCTTGACGGCAGTGCGCCGGCTGCTACGGGAACTACTACCCAATAAAGCGCGTTATTATTATTAATTTTTTTATCAAAAGCCTCCTGAATCTTAAACAATGAAAGATTATAAAGAAATACCTTTAGACGACATTGTCTTTGAAGGTCGTAATAAAGACTATGGGGCATACGATTTGCGCAAACGCTACGGCAAAAACGTAACACGCGCTGCCTTGATAGCTATTCCGCTATTTATCGCAGCTTTGCTGGGTCCGGGTATTTACGCCAAATTGTCGCCGCCGGTGAAAGAGGAAAAGGTAGAGGTAGAGATAGATTTAGCCAATCTGCCACCACCTCCCGAAAATCCGAATGAGCCACCACCACCGCCACCACCACCGCCACCACCGCCACCACCGCCTTTGCCACCGCCAAAGGTGAGTACAGTGCGCTTTATTCCGCCTGAGCCGGAAGAGGACGATAAAGTGGTGGAAGAGCCGCCTAAACAAGAGGAATTGGAAAATAAAGTGACAGCTACAAAAACAGAACAAGGCGACCCCAATGCCAATGCCGACCAAGTGATTGAGGTGAAAGAGGAGCCGCGTGCCGAAACCAAAGTAGTGGCTATCCCCGAAAAACCGAAAGAAGAAGAAGTATTTGAAGTGGTAGAACAAATGCCGCAGTTTCCGGGTGGCGATGCCGAATTACTCAAATATTTGCGTAGCAATATCAAATATCCGCGTATGGCTTCCGAAAACAACATTGAGGGCAAAGTATTTGTGTCGTTTGTAGTAAAAAGCGATGGCAGTATTACCAATGTAAAAGTATTGCGCGGTATTGGCGGCGGTTGTGACGAAGAGGCGGTACGCGTAGTAAAAAGTATGCCTTCCTGGTTGCCCGGTAAACAAGGCGGTCGTCCGGTGCCGGTGAGTTTTAAGCTGCCCGTAGTATTTAAGTTAGAGTAAGCGTATTGCGGCGCATACATCATTCTTTTTTGTTGTATGATATGCGGTACAATATTATATTTTAAATAAAAAGCCCGATTTTTAAAACGGATATATTTTGTCTGCTTTTAAGTTGGGCTTTTTATATTTCATCATTAAAAAAACTCAAAAAAATGAAAAAGATTATCACACTTATAACGATTATGCTGTTTTGTGCAGTGGCAGCACAAAGCCAAACTCCAGACTGCTCTCTGAAACAATTACCAGACGAACGATTCTTAGACAACTCTAACAAAAAAGCTCAAAACGACACAACAGAGCAAATTTATAGCGTGGTAGAGCAAATGCCGGAGTTTTTGGGTGGCGATGTCGAATTGCTGAAATATTTGCGCAGCAATATCCAATATCCCGAAGAGGCAACACGATTGAAGATAGAAGGTAAAGTATTTGTATCGTTTGTTGTAGAAAAAGACGGAAGCATTGCAAATGCAAAAGTATTGCGCGGTATTGGTGGTGGCTGCGACGAAGAGGCATTGCGCCTAATACAAAATATGCCTAAATGGGTACCTGGCAAACAAGGAGGCAAATTTGTAAATGTAAAATATAACTTACCCATTGTGTTTAAAAACGAATGAGATGAATATCTTGAAAATACTTATTTTATGCCTCCTTACTTGGCTGTTTGGTGACAATTTATTACAAGCTATATTTAATCATTAAAAAACTCAAAAAAAATGAAAAAGATTATCACACTTATAACAATTATGCTGTTTTGTGCAGTGGCAGCACAAAGCCAAACTCCGCAAAGCACCCTGAAAGTAGCAGGCGGACGACCCTTAGACGGCAGCAAAAGCACTGAGCAGTCGGACAGTGTCAAACATCAAAACGATACAAAAAAAACAACTTATGACGTGGTAGAGCTTATGCCGCAGTTTCCGGGTGGCGATGCTGAATTGCTGAAATATTTGCGCAGTAATATCCAATATCCCGAAGAGGCAAAACGATTGAAGATAGAAGGCAAAGTATTTGTATCGTTTGTTGTAGAAAAAGACGGAAACATTGCAAATGCAAAAGTATTGCGCGGTATTGGTGGTGGCTGCAACGAAGAGGCATTGCGCGTAATACAAAATATGCCCAAATGGGTACCCGGCTTGCAAGGAGGCGAACCTGTAAGTGTAAGTTTTAAATTACCCATTGTGTTTAAAAAAGATTGATAAACAATGAGATGAATATCTTGAAAATACTTATTTTATGCCTCCTTACTTGGCTGTTTGGTGGCAATTTATTACAAGCTGCACCTTTGATGATAGTAAGAGATACCACTCTGTTGCCAACAGAAAAGAGTCCTGATTAAATAATGCCTGAATTTCCGGGCGGAGATATGGCTCTGTTACAATATTTTCGTAGTAACGTTGATATCCTGAAGAGGCTCTCCTTAAAGATATACAAGGCGTGGTTTTTGTAAGCTTTGTTATTGGCGTAGATGGCAGTGTGCGCAATGTAGGAATATTAAAAGGTATTGGTGGCGGCTGTGGTGAGGAAGCGATGCGTGTAATAGCGTCTATGCCAAATTGGAAACCCGGATTACAATTTGGAAAACCTGTGGCAGTAGGTTTTCGTATGCCTGTGGTTTTTAAATTAGAACCTGCTGTAAAAGAAAAAAAGCGAAAAAAACGCCATAAAGGTACACCCTAATGCAAAACACGACACTTGATGTCGGATATTTTGTAAACTTTTTGCAAATAGTATGTCTAAACAACAAAAAGAAATTTTGCCGTGATATGTGCGGCGGCTTTTTTACCAAAATATTTATTAAAATTATATTTGTTTTATATGAGAAAAATATTTTATGCGACTTGTTTTGTTGTTGCCCTGACGAGTGCCGCACAGGCACAGCAAACTGCTCCGCAGGTTTATACACCCGAACAGGAAGTTTACATCAATGTAGAGCGCAAACCCCAATTTGCAGGTGGAGACAGTGCTTTATTTGCTTATATCAAGGAGCATTTGGAATACCCAAAAGACCTGCGCACCGATGCCAGAGCTTTGGTGGAGTTTGTAGTACGCGCCGATGGCAGCATCACCGATGCCAAAATATTGCGCAGCGCGTGCAAAAGTTGCGATGAAGCAACTTTTAAATTGCTCAACAATATGCCTAAATGGGTAGCAGCCCAACAAAACGGCGAAGCAGTAAGCGTAAAACAAACTTTGCCGATATATTTCAAAGTCGGGCAATAAAAAATATTATCTAAATAATTGAGGATATTGATGTATATCCTGCCGCATTTTGTCTGAATCAAAGTAACTGATATGGGCAAAAGGCATTTTTTATAAAAAAAATATTGCAGTAAATAATATTTATTGCACATTTATATCATCATACAGCAAAATTTTTAATAAGTTTGTGTAACTATAAACGCTTTATTTTATTAATATTTTGCTTAGATGATGAAAAATATTTACTACTCTTTTGTTCTTTTGTGTTTTGCTTTTGGCACAATCACAGCACAGTCTATTGCACCGCTTAAAGCAGATGAAACGCCAAACTCCGGTTTGCCCCCTGAATTTTCTTCTGCTCACGCCGCCCAGCAAGCCCACTATGCCGCCTTTCAGCTACAAAATGAAGCCCAAAGCGATTCGTTGCGGCTGGTAGAAAACAACTGGAAAAACCTTCCGCCACAGCGTAGCCGCACCAAAAGTCAGGTGTGTGCGCTCAACAAACAAGTGTATGGCTGGCATCCGTATTGGGTAGGCACTGCCTACAACAACTACGATTTTAATTTGCTTTCTACTTTTTCGTATTTCTCCTACGAAGTCAATCCATCTACGGGCAATTATACATCTATTCACTCGTGGAAAACCACCCCTTCCATTGATTTGGCAAAGGCTGCGGGCTGTCGTGTGGAGTTGTGTGTTACGAATTTTGGGGCTACCCAAAACACTACTTTTTTAACCAACCCTGCTGCCTGGGACAAACTGTTGGATAGTTTGGTGGTATTAGTCAATTATCGCCAAGCACACGGCATCAATATTGATTTTGAAGGTGTGCCCGGAGCGCAAGCCGCCAATTTTACGAGTTTTTTGCAATATGCCGCCAATCGTATGCACAGCGAAGTACCCGGCTCTACAGTAACAATGGCTTTGTATTCGGTGGACTGGAACAGCGTATTTGATATGCCTAATCTTATCAATTATATAGATGCTTTTATTATTATGGGCTACGGATATTATTATTCGGGCAGTGGTAATGCGGGTCCGAATGCGCCGCTTTATCACGGCAATATCTGGACACTCTACACCCTCAATCGCTCCATAGATTATTATTTGAACGAAGGCTGTCCGCCGCAAAAGTTACTCATTGGTTTGCCGTATTACGGACAGGAATGGAATACCAGTTCCAACGCCATTCCTTCATCTACCACAAGTTTTGTAGGCTCGCGCACTTACAATTATATCCGCAATAATTATATCGGCACTTATACACCCACCTTAGACCAGCACAGCAATACACAATCTATTATTTATAATTCGGGCAATTGGCGGCAATGTTGGTATGATGATGAACTGACTTTAGGAGAACGCTACGATATGGTGCGCGACAAAAAAATAGGCGGTATCGGAATATGGGCACTCGGCTATGATGATGGCTACAATGAATTGTGGGATTTGATAGCCGACCGTTTTACGGATTGCTATGTGCCGTGTAAGGATTTTACTTATGATAGCGGCGGCTCGCTGGGGCAATACCGCAATAGTGAGAATTGTGTGATGACATTCAGCGAAAACAGCAACAGCAACGTAAAACTTACTTTTACACAATTTGATGTAGAAGCCAACTACGATTATGTATATATCCATGATGGCAACGATACCAATGCACCTTTGCTCGGCACTTATACAGGAACTACTTTGCCGCCTGCTTTAATTTCTTCGGGCAATGCGCTGACTTTGCATTTTACGTCTGACGGCAGCACACGCGCCGACGGTTGGGCTGCCGAGTGGAGTGTGCTACCCAAAACCGCCATTGCTCCTTTGAACACCTGCTACGCCGATGATTTTACTTTCAACAGCACCGATGAAGATTTTTGTGGGGCGGGTATTCAGCAATCTTTTTATTTACCTGAGGTACAGGAAAGCGGCGAATGGCGGGCGGCAAATGAGTTGGGATTTTTTAATGATGCTTTTGATGATGGTGTAATTCATACCGATTGGACGAGTGCGGTGGGTACTTGGAGCGAAACCGGCGGAGCTTTAAAACAAAGCGATGAAACCAACGCCAATACGAATATTTATGCGACTTTAAGCGAAAATGCGGCTGCCTCTTATTTGTATCATTGGAAAATGAAAATAGAAGGCACGGGAACGAATCGCCGCGCCGGTATTCATTTCTTTTGTGATAATCCTGCTTTGCCCAATCGCGGCAATTCATATTTTATTTATTTCAGGGTGGACAGCGATTTGTTGCAGATTTATGAAGTGGAAAATGACACATGGACACTCAAACAAGAAGTGCCGGTAGTGGTAGATGCTGCTAAATGGTATGATTGTAAAATATTGTATAATCCCACAACAGGGGCTATTTCGGTGTGGCGCGATGATGTATATTTGACTACATGGACAGACACCACACCACATACCATCGGAGGCGGTATATCACCGCGCACTGGTAATTGTCAGGGATTTTATGACGATTTTAAAGTATATAAAAGTCGCTCGGCGGCAACGCTTGTAACAGTGGGCAACAGCGAAGCTATTTACACACAAAACACCGCCCCGAACACTCCGGCTGCTACTATTTACAGCCTCACATTAGACAATAACAATACCTTTTCGCTTGCAGCCTCTGCTACGGTGAATATAGACTGGACAGCTCCTGCCGCCGTAGTTGTACAGGACGGAAGCGGCAGCGATGAGGATAATACCACTTTTGGCAATATGCTTTCTGCCAACTGGACGGCTGCCGCCGATGCCAACAGCACCCTTGCCGGATATTGGTATCAGATTGGCACTTCGCCATATAACAACGATGTAGTAGCCGCTACTTTTGCCGGATTAACGACTAACGTTACACACAACGGACTGAATCTGTCGGCGGGTACTACTTATTATTTTACGGTTTGGGCTGAAAACTGCTCCGGTTTGTTGTCGGCACAAGCAAGTTCAGACGGAATAACCTTAGTAAATCCTTGTCCGTTTAATGATAATATTACAACTGATTATAACAACGGTGAACAACTCACTTTTCAGGTAGAGGATTATATTACGGCATCAAATGAGTTGGCGGCGGGTACACAAATTGTGTATGATGCGGGAAATTATATTGATTTGCAGGTGGGATTTTGGGCAAAAAGCGGCAGCGATTTCAGGGCTTTTATTCAGGGGTGTTTACCTGCGCCTTTGGCTGCTCCCGTCATTGATGCGGCGATAGCAGAAGAAAATTCTGCGGCTGCCAAAAACGCTGTTGCTACAACTCCGCATTTGGAAAAAATATCGGGTACTTGGCAAATTTATCCCAACCCAACGCGGGATATATTATATATTAGTTGGCAGGGAGCGGCAGATGAGGGGCAGAGTGGCAATATTCGTTTGTTGGATATACAAGGTCGTGTGTTGAAAACGTGGCAATACGAAGGTAATGCGGGTGCTGTTTTGGCAGTAGATGTATCAGAGGTGGCAAGTGGAATATATTGGCTGCATTGTGCCACCGAAAACGCTGCGGTGCAGGTACAAAAATTGGTGGTGTATTGATTAAATACAGAAACTTATAAGTTGCAAATGGCGACGTTGTACAATTTTCATTACAATGCCGCCATTTGCATTTTTTTTAATAAAAAATTGAAAATTATTTTTTTAAAAACCTCGTTAATTAGCAGGCAGATAATAACGATATTAAAAAAACATTTGTGAAATAAATAATTTATCAGAGGGCGGTGCTAAATTTTAAATAAATTATGTAATCTGTTGAAAATGAATTGTTTAACTAATAATTAATCATAACTAAGCACTGCCAAAATCATCTATAAGCGTAGTGTTCAATTACTTGCTGCAAACCTTCGCGCAGGGGTGTAAAAGGGCGTTGAAGCAGGGTTTTCATGCGGGTTACATCGGGTTGGCGGCGCGGCATATCGCCTTCTTTGAGTGCAGGAAGATGGATAATTTCAGACGAAGATCCACTAATATCAATTATTAATTTTGCCAGTTCCAATACTGATACTTCTGCATCATTGCCAATATTAAAAGTTTGATTGGCAGTGTGTGCGTGTTCTGTGGCATATAAAGTAGCATCTAAATTATCGGCGATGAAACAAAAAGTGCGCTGCTGGCTGCCATCGCCATATACGGTGAGCGGCTCGTTGCGCAAGGCGGCGCGAATAAATTTTGACACCACAAAATCGGGATTTTGTTTATTGCCGTAAGTATTGAAAAAGCGAAAAATATTATAGTTTAATCCTTTTTCCTGAAAATAGGCGTGGCAAAACGCCTCTCCTACATTTTTTACGATGGCATAAGGCAGGCGGGCATTGAGGGGGGTATGCTCTTCGTGTTGCGGAAAATGCTCCGAAATGCCGTAAACTTCTGAAGATGAAGCATATACAAAACGCTGTACCTGACAGGCGGCAGCAAGTTCGCATATATTTTTGATACCTTTTACATCTTCCATCACCCAAAGCGGGTGCTGCAAAGTGCGTTGCACACCCACCACCGCCGCATAATGAAATACGGTATGAAACGAAAAACGCTCCATCAAAGCACTCAGTTCTGTGTAATTGTTGATGTCGCAATACGCAAACTCCCAATTATCGGCAGAGGGCGGAGGCAAATTTTCTTTGCGTCCCGTGAGCAAGTTGTCGGCAATTACTACATAAAAGTCGGGGTTTTGGAGCAAACGCTCTGCCAGCGAACTGCCGATAAATCCGGCACCGCCGCTAATCAACACATATTTTTTCATCAGCTGCTGCTTTGAAATATACAGGGCTTATCCGTGTTTGAGGACATTCAATAAATATTCACCGTAGCCGCTTTTGAGGAGTGGATTTGCCAGAGCTTCCAACTGAGCCGCCGAAATAAAACCTTTGCGGTAGGCAATTTCTTCAATACAGCCCACTTTCAAGCCTTGTCTTTGTTCTATCACTTGTACAAAAATAGAGGCGTGCATCAGGGAATCAAAAGTTCCGGTATCCAACCAAGCCGTGCCACGCCCGAAGATGGTCACTTTTAAATTACCTTGTCGCAGATATTGTTTATTCACATCGGTAATTTCGTATTCGCCGCGTGCGCTGGGTTGGAGGTTTTTGGCAATATCAATCACAGAGTTGTCGTAGAAATACAAACCCGGCACAGCGTAATTTGATTTGGGATGTTTGGGTTTCTCTTCAATAGAAACAGCGACATTATTTTCGTCAAAGTCCACAACACCATAACGTTCAGGGTCAGCAACGTGATAAGCATAAATCATACCGCCCTCTACATCAGCATTTTGTGTCAGAGATTTTTCCATTCCTTCTCCGAAAAAAATATTATCTCCTAAAATAAGACATACTTTGTCATTTTCGATAAATTCTTCACCAATCACAAAAGCCTGCGCCAATCCATTGGGCTGTGGCTGCTCGGCATATTGAAAATTACACCCCAAATGTTTGCCGTCACCGAGTAGTTTTTTGAAATTGGGTAAGTCGTGCGGAGTAGAGATAATCAAAATTTCGTTAATTCCTGCCAACAAAAGTGTAGAAAGTGGGTAGTAAATCATTGGTTTATCATAAATAGGCATTATTTGTTTACTGATGCCCATTGTGATAGGATAGAGGCGTGTGCCGGAACCACCGGCGAGGATAATCCCTTTCATTTTATAGAAAAACTTGATTTTTTAGGCTACAAAGCTACTGTTTTATTTTGCAAATTCTTATTATATTTTTTACATTTTTACATTTTTACATACAAATTTAAAAGAATGGAATAGATTTTGTTAGTCTTGCAAGAGTCGTTCTGTGTTTTATGTTGTTTATAAAAGAGTACAGAATTGTACTACATAAAATAACGAAAATAATAGTATAATAAATAATTGAATATCAATATATTAAAACAAAAAAAATAGTATGAAAGCAAAATTTTTACTATTGGGGTTTGTCATGTTTTGTATGTTTTTTACTACAAAAATGTACGGACAGTGTGTAGCTAATGCCGGAGTCGATAAAATGGCTTGCGGTATGACTACAACATTATCTGCTACAGCAACTTCAGGTGTGGGAACCTGGAGTGGAACAGGCAATTTCTCCAATATCCATAGTCCCACTACTACGGTAACTGTGCTGGCTTACGGTTCGTATGTCTATACTTGGACAATACAAGAGGGAGCTTGTACAGATAGCGACCAAGTAATTGTTACCTTTGATCCGCCTCCTTCAGACCCTAATGCCGGTCCTGATATGACGGTTTGCGGCTTAACCTACAATTTGCAAGGAACTCCTTTAGCCATAGGAACCGGTGTTTGGAGTGGCTCAGGGGTATTTAGTAATGCTTCCAGTCCTACCTCCTCAGTAACAGTGCCTACTTATGGTACTTATACTTTTTATTGGAATGCGAGTAATTGCGAATGTCCGGTCAAAACAGATGGAGTTACAATAACATTTATAAACCCTATTATTCCGGCTAATGCAGGCAGCGACCAAAGTGTATGCGGAAATACCACAACTTTGACAGCACAACCTGCTAATGGTGGAAATGTCGGCACTTGGAGTAGTAGTGTCAGCAATGTTGTATTTTCAGATATTCATAACCCGCTTAGTACTGTTACAGTGCCTTCAACAGGTACTTATACTTTTATTTGGCAGGTGAGCGGAGATTGCGGAATGGGAAGTGATCAGGTACAAGTTACATTTAATACAGCTCCTACGGTCACTGTTACCGGAGATACACAGATATGCACAGGAGAAACCACACAGCTTACTGCAAGTGGAGGTATTTCTTATACATGGACACCATCTATAGGTATCGTTGATATCAGTGGATCTTCCGTAACATTGAGCCCTGCACAAACAACAACTTATACAGTTACTGTAAATGGTGCAGGTGGTTGTATTGTTTCAAAAAATGTAACAGTAACAGTGCTGAATGCTCCTAATGCGCAAGTTGCAGATGATCAAGTAACTAATTGTAGCGGAAGCGGTGTACAACTTCAAGCCAGTGGTGGTGCAACATATAGTTGGTCTCCCACAACAGGTCTTAGTAATCCTAATATAGCCAATCCTATAGCCAATCCTTCTGCCACCACTACTTATACGGTCACAGTTACTGGTGGAAATGGTTGTACTGATACAGAGCAAGTAACAGTAAATGTATCAAATATAAATATAGACGTAAATGCAGGTGTAGATGCTATGGCTTGCGGTTTGCAATATCAATTATCAGCGTCTCCCTCAACAGGACAGTGGAGTGGTGTAAATACGGCTGTTTTTAGCGATATACACGACCCTCATGCCACTGTTACAGTTCCCTTGTTTGGTGCTTATTCATTTACATGGACGGCATCTAACGGAGATTGTACAGCTTCTGATAATGTGGTAGTAGATTTTGGGGATTATCCAACCATTGCTCAGGCAGGTGCAGATGCTTCTGCTCCTTGCGGTTCTTTAACTTATACATTACAGGCAAATACATTAACTGTTGGAACAGGAACTTGGACAGGTAGTGCTGGTGTAGTATTTTCAGATACTCATAATCCGCACGCTACAGTAACCGTTCCTTCAGCAGGTATTTATACTTTTACTTGGACAAGTGAAAATTGTGATTGTCCTCCTTCTTCTGATCAGGTAGTTATTAATTTTCCTGCTAATACTGTAGCAAATGCGGGATCAGATGTAAGTATCTGTACAGGCGGCAGCACGCAGTTGAATGCGAGCGGCGGCACCTCATATAGTTGGAGTCCTTCTACAGGATTGAGCAATGCGAATATTGCAAATCCGACAGCGAATCCAGGCAGTACCACGACTTATACAGTGACGGTATCGAACGGCACTTGTAGCGACACCGACGAGGTGACGGTAACGATAGGAAATAGTGTAACAGCAAATGCGGGATCAGATGTAAGTATCTGTACAGGCGGCAGCACGCAGTTGAATGCGAGCGGCGGCACCTCATATAGTTGGAGTCCTTCTACAGGATTGAGCAATGCGAATATTGCAAATCCGACAGCGAATCCAAGCAGTACCACGACTTATACAGTGACGGTATCGAACGGCACTTGTAGCGACACCGACGAGGTGACGGTAACGATAGGAAATAGTGTAACAGCAAATGCGGGATCAGATGTAAGTATCTGTACAGGCGGCAGCACGCAGTTGAATGCGAGCGGCGGCACCTCATATAGTTGGAGTCCTTCAACAGGCTTGAGCAATGCGAATATTGCAAATCCGACAGCGAATCCAAGCAGCACCACTACATATACAGTGACGGTATCGAACGGCACTTGCAGCGATACCGACCAGGTGACGGTAACGGTAGGAAATAGTGTAACAGCAAATGCGGGATCAGATGTAAGTATCTGTACAGGCGGCAGCACGCAGTTGAATGCGAGCGGCGGCATCTCATATAGTTGGAGTCCTTCTACAGGATTGAGCAATGCGAATATTGCAAATCCGACAGCTAATCCAAGCAGTACCACGACTTATACAGTGACGGTATCGAACGGCACTTGTAGCGACACCGACGAGGTGACGGTAACGGTAGGAAATAGTGTAACAGCAAATGCGGGATCAGATGTAAGTATCTGTACAGGCGGCAGCACACAGTTGAATGCGAGCGGTGGCACCTCATATAGTTGGAGTCCTTCTACAGGATTGAGCAATGCGAATATTGCAAATCCGACAGCTAATCCAGGCAGTACCACGACTTATACAGTGACGGTATCGAACGGCACTTGCAGCGACACCGACCAAGTGACGGTAACGATAGGAAATAGTGTAACAGCAAATGCAGGTTCAGATGTAAGTATCTGTACAGGCGGCGGCACACAATTAAATGCAAGTGGCGGCACCTCATATAGTTGGAGTCCTTCAACAGGCTTGAGCAATGCGAATATTGCAAATCCGACAGCGAATCCAGGCAGTACCACGACTTATACAGTGACGGTATCGAACGGCACTTGTAGCGACACCGACGAGGTGACTGTAACGGTAGGAAATAGTGTAACAGCAAATGCGGGTTCAGATGTAAGTATCTGTACAGGCGGCAGCACGCAGTTGAATGCGAGCGGCGGCACCTCATATAGTTGGAGTCCTTCTACAGGATTGAGCAATGCGAATATTGCGAATCCGACAGCTAATCCAAGCAGTACCACGACTTATACAGTGACGGTATCGAACGGCACTTGTAGCGACACCGACCAAGTGACGGTAACGATAGGAAATAGTGTAACAGCAAATGCGGGATCAGATGTAAGTATTTGTACAGGCGGCAGCACGCAGTTGAATGCGAGCGGCGGCACCTCATATAGTTGGAGTCCTTCTACAGGATTGAGCAATGCGAATATTGCAAATCCGACAGCTAATCCAAGCAGTACCACGACTTATACAGTGACGGTATCGAACGGCACTTGTAGCGACACCGACGAGGTGACGGTAACGATAGGAAATAGTGTAACAGCAAATGCGGGATCAGATGTAAGTATCTGTACAGGCGGCAGCACGCAGTTGAATGCGAGCGGCGGCACCTCATATAGTTGGAGTCCTTCTACAGGATTGAGCAATGCGAATATTGCGAATCCGACAGCGACCCCAAGCAGTACCACGACTTATACAGTGACGGTATCGAACGGCACTTGTACGGATACTGACCAAGTGACGGTAACGATAGGAAATAGTGTAACAGCGAATGCGGGATCAGATGTAAGTATTTGTACAGGCGGCAGCACGCAGTTGAATGCGAGCGGCGGCACCTCATATAGTTGGAGTCCTTCTACAGGATTGAGCAATGCGAATATTGCGAATCCGACAGCGACCCCAAGCAGTACCACGACTTATACAGTGACGGTATCGAACGGCACTTGTAGCGACACCGACCAAGTGACTGTAACAGTAGGAAATAGTGTAACAGCAAATGCGGGATCAGATGTAAGTATCTGTACAGGCGGCAGCACGCAGTTGAATGCGAGCGGCGGCACCTCATATAGTTGGAGTCCTTCTACAGGATTGAGCAATGCAAATATTGCAAATCCGACAGCGACCCCAAGCAGTACCACGACTTATACAGTGACGGTATCGAACGGCACTTGTACGGATACTGACCAAGTGACGGTAACGATAGGAAATAGTGTAACAGCGAATGCGGGATCAGATGTAAGTATTTGTACAGGCGGCAGCACGCAGTTGAATGCGAGCGGCGGCACCTCATATAGTTGGAGTCCTTCTACAGGATTGAGCAATGCGAATATTGCGAATCCGACAGCTAATCCAAGCAGTACCACGACTTATACAGTGACGATAGGGAGCGCCACTTGTAGGGATAGTGAGTAGGCGATTGTATAAGTAGGGAATAGTGTAACAGCAATAGCGAGTTCAGATGTAAGTATCTGTACAGGCGGCAGCACGCAGTTGAATGCGAGCGGCGGCACCTCATATAGTTGGAGTCCTTCTACAGGATTGAGCAATGCGAATATTGCAAATCCAACAGCGACCCCAAGCAGTACCACGACTTATACAGTGACGGTATCGAACGGCACTTGTAGCGACACCGACCAAGTGACTGTAACGGTAAATAATACAACTGTTGATGCAAATGCAGGGGCTGATGGAATGGCTTGTGGTAAATCATATCAATTAAGTGCTAACGGTTCAATAGGTTCAGGAGTATGGACATCAAACCCAAGTGCAGGAGTTGTTTTTTCTAATTCTAATGATCCTCACTCAACAGTAACTGTATCTAATTTTGGTTTTTATACCTTTATCTGGACACTGAATGGTATTTGCGGTACAGATTCTGATAATGTAATAGTAGAATTTGGAGATTATCCTTCACCGGCAATAGCGGGTAATGACGCAACAGTATGTGGTTTAACTTATACTATGCAAGCGCAAATTCCTGCTATAGGAACTGGTACTTGGGGGATAGATTCAGGAGTTACTATTTCAAATGTTAATGACCCTCACGCAACTGTAACTGTTAATAATTATGGTTCTTATGTATTTACTTGGATAACAACCAACTGCTCTTGTCCTCCAAATGGAGATCAGGTAACAATTACTTTTGAAAACCCAAATCATGCAAATGCAGGTGCTGATGTAGCAATTTGTCAGGGACAAAGTACACAATTGAATGCGAGCGGTGGAATTTCCTATAGCTGGTCGCCTGCTTCGGGTTTAAGTAACCCTAATATTGCTAATCCTACAGCATCACCTAATAATACAACAACTTATACAGTTACTGTAGTAAATGCACAAGGTTGTACAGATACTGACCAAGTTACCATTACAGTTGCAGACCCGGTATATGGAAATGCAGGTGGAGGCAATACAATTTGTGCAGGTGGTTCAGTGCAATTGTGGGCAAGTGGCGGCACAACTTACAGTTGGTCACCGTCGAATGGTTTGAGCAATGCAAACATTTCCAACCCGACCGCCTCACCAAGTGCTACCACTATTTACACGGTAACGATTACCAATGCGCAAGGTTGCAGCGATACTGAACAAGTAACCGTGACAGTAAATGATCCGGTATATGGCAGTGCAGGTGTAAACGGTGGCAACAATACAATTTGTGCAGGTGGTTCAGTGCAATTGTGGGCAAGTGGCGGCACAACATACAGTTGGTCACCGTCGAATGGTTTGAGCAATGCAAACATTTCCAACCCGACCGCCTCACCAAGTGCTACCACTATTTACACGGTAACGATTACCAATGCGCAAGGTTGCAGCGATACTGAACAAGTAACCGTGACAGTAAATGATCCGTATATGGCAGTGCAGGTGTAAACGGTGGCAACAATACAATTTGTGCAGGTGGTTCAGTGCAATTGTGGGCAAGTGGCGGCACAACATACAGTTGGTCACCGTCGAATGGTTTGAGCAATGCAAACATTTCCAACCCGACCGCCTCACCAAGTGCTACCACTATTTACACGGTAACGATTACCAATGCGCAAGGTTGCAGCGATACTGAACAAGTAACCGTGACAGTAAATGATCCGGTATATGGCAGTGCAGGTGTAAACGGTGGCAACAATACAATTTGTGCAGGTGGTTCAGTGCAATTGTGGGCAAGTGGCGGCACAACATACAGTTGGTCACCGTCGAATGGTTTGAGCAATGCAAATATTTCTAACCCGACCGCCTCACCAAGTGCAACAACAACTTACACTGTAACTATCACTAACGCCAACGGTTGTAGTGATACCGAACAAGTAACCGTGACAGTAAATGATCCGGTATATGGCAGTGCAGGTGTAAACGGTGGCAACAATACAATTTGCAGGTGGTTCAGTGCAATTGTGGGCAAGTGGCGGCACAACATACAGTTGGTCACCGTCGAATGGTTTGAGCAATGCAAATATTTCCAACCCGACCGCCTCACCAAGTGCTACCACTACTTACACGGTAACGATTAGTAATGCGCAAGGTTGCAGCGATACTGAACAAGTAACCGTGACAGTAAATGATCCGGTATATGGCAGTGCAGGTGTAAACGGTGGCAACAATACAATTTGTGCAGGTGGTTCAGTGCAATTGTGGGCAAGTGGCGGCACAACATACAGTTGGTCACCGTCGAATGGTTTGAGCAATGCAAATATTTCCAACCCGACCGCCTCACCAAGTGCAACAACAACTTACACTGTAACTATCACTAACGCCAACGGTTGTAGTGATACCGAACAAGTAATCGTGACAGTAAATGATCCGGTATATGGCAGTGCAGGTGTAAACGGTGGCAACAATACAATTTGTGCAGGTGGTTCAGTGCAATTGTGGGCAAGTGGCGGCACAACATACAGTTGGTCACCGTCGAATGGTTTGAGCAATGCAAATATTTCTAACCCGACCGCCTCACCAAGTGCTACCACTATTTACACGGTAACGATTACCAATGCGCAAGGTTGCAGCGATACTGAACAAGTAACCGTGACAGTAAATGATCCGGTATATGGCAGTGCAGGTGTAAACGGTGGCAACAATACAATTTGTGCAGGTGGTTCAGTGCAATTGTGGGCAAGTGGCGGCACAACTTACAGTTGGTCACCGTCGAATGGTTTGAGCAATGCAAATATCGCCAACCCGACTGCTTCACCAAGTGCAACAACAACTTACACGGTAACTATCACTAACGCCAACGGTTGCAGCGATACTGAACAAGTAACAGTAACAGTGAACGAACCAGTATATGGCAGTGCAGGTGTAAACGGTGGCAACAATACAATTTGTGCAGGTGGTTCAGTGCAATTGTGGGCAAGTGGCGGCACAACATACAGTTGGTCACCGTCGAATGGTTTGAGCAATGCGAATATCGCCAACCCGACTGCTTCACCAAGTGCAACAACAACTTACACGGTAACGATTAGTAATGCACAAGGTTGCAGTGATACTGAACAAGTAACTGTAACAGTGAACGAACCAGTATATGGAAATGCAGGTGGTGATGGAACTATTTGTGCAGGTGGTTCAGTACAATTGTGGGCAAGTGGCGGCACAACATACAGTTGGTCACCGTCGAATGGTTTGAGCAATGCAAATATCGCCAACCCGACCGCCTCACCAAGTGCTACCACTACTTACACGGTAACGATTAGTAATGCGCAAGGTTGCAGCGATACTGAACAAGTAACAGTGACTGTGAACGAACCCGTCTATGGAAATGCAGGTGGTGATGGAACTATTTGTGCAGGCGGCTCAGTGCAATTATGGGCAAGTGGAGGCACAACATACAGTTGGTCACCGTCGAATGGTTTGAGCAATGCAAATATCGCCAACCCGACCTCTTCACCAAGTGCAACGACTATTTACACGGTAACTATCACTAATGCCAACGGTTGTAGTGATACCGAAGAAGTAACTGTAATAGTAGCTCCGGCTTCTAATGCTTCAGCAGGTGCTGATGTAACTATTTGCGAAGGCGAAGATACGCAATTGAACGCAAGCGGCGGTACAACTTATAGTTGGTCACCTGCCACAGGATTGAGTAATCCGAATATTGCCAATCCGATTGCCTCACCAAGCACAACAACTACTTATACTGTAACCGTAACCAATGCACAAGGTTGCAGTGATACCGACCAAGTGACAGTTACAGTATTACCTCCGGTTGTATTGAATGCCGGAAATGATATGGCTGTATGCGGTCATACTGCTGTATTACAAGCAAGCGGTAATGGTTATTGGACAGTGGAACCTTCAAATGGCGTTTCTATCTCTAACATTAATGACCCACACGCAACGGTAACTGTTCCTGCTGATGGTTTCTATGCTTTTAATTGGAACACTTCAGGTGCAGTCTGCGGTAATTCGTTTGACCAAGTGATTGTACAATTTGGCAGCAACCCAACTCCTGCAAATGCGGGACCTGATGCAACAACCTGCGGTTTAAGTTATACAATGAATGCTAATGCTCCGTATGTAGGTATGGGTACTTGGATTGGAAATGGTATTTTCTCTAATTCAACTGACCCACACGCAACAGTAACAGTTGCAGTACCGGGTACTTATGCTTTTACATGGATTACCACGAATTGTACTTGTGCTCCGAGCAGTGATTTGGTTTTCATTACTTTCGGACAAGGAAGTGGTGTGAATGCAGGTGCTGACCAAACTATTTGTGCGGGTGAGAGCGTACAGTTAAATGCGAGTGGTGGTGCTAATTACTCTTGGTCGCCGACAGTAGGTTTAAGTAATCCTAATATTGCAAATCCGGTTGCAAATCCGGCAGCTACAACTACTTACGCCGTAACTTCTACGGATGCGGGCGGTTGTGTAAGTGTAGATTATGTAACCGTAACTGTAAATAACGGAAGCCCTGTGAATGCGGGTACAGATGATAGCACTTGCGGCTTGAACTATATGCTCAATGCAACAGGTAGCGGTACTTGGTCAGCAGTAGGAGGCGGTATATCATTTAGCAATAATAATGACCCACACACAATGGTAACTGTATCTTCACCGGGCTACTATGTATTTACATGGACAGCAAACGGCGGCGGTGCTTGTGGTGGTGGCAACGATCAGGTAGCCATTACATTTACACAATATGATGCTACTGCTTATGCAGGTGCTTCTGCCACAGTAGAATCATTAACCTATACATTGAACGCCAATACTCCACAATTTGCTACAGGAACTTGGAGCGGAGTTGATGGTGCAGTATTTGCAAATGTAAACAACCCGAATACTACTGTGACGGTTCCTGCCTACAGTACTTATATATTTACATGGACTATCAATAATAATGGGGACTGTGATGATGCAGTTGCTACTGTAAGTATTACTTTCAATGCACCGACTCCAACTTGCGAAATAAGTGCGGGCGGGCTTATCAGCAGCTCTACCAATACTTGGTGTGCAGGTGCTGATAATGCAACTGTTACTGTTTTGAGCAGTGGCAGCACCGGAGATAATCTTAAATATTTAGTCACAAAATCAAATGGTGAAATTATATTAATATCAAACAGCAGCACATTCACCATCAGCAGTGCTACGGCAACTACTTTAAGAGTATATTCTGTTGTATATACAGGAAGTATAAATGGTTTGAATGTAGGAGATAATCTTTCTGCTGTCAGTGGTGCTTGTTTTGATATATCTGATACTTATGTATCATTTATTGAAGATTGTACTCCTGTTTGTACTGCAAACGGCGGCACATTATCGGCTGCTCCTATAAATATTTGTGCCAATGATGCTATCGCTAATACTATTAATGTGAGTACCACCGGCGCATCGGGAGCTAATCATGCTTATGTTGTTACAAATACCCAAGGTACAATTCTTTCTGTAAGCAATACTGCAACAGTAACATTGAGTAATACAATAGGTACTTATTTAATTTGGAGTATATCTTATGAAAATGGTTTGCAGGGATTGACAACAGGAGCCAGCGCAGCTAATTTAGAAGGTTGCTTTGATTTATCCAATTCAGTATCTGTTAATGTAATTGATTGCGAAACTCCTTGCCAAGATGTATTAGAATATTGCACTACACCGCAAACCTTAATTAATATTTGTCTTGAATTATGCGATATGCCTGATGCCAATATTACTGAACTGACAAGTCTGTATGATTGCAGTGTAAATATTGAATCTGCTCATTGCTTCAGCTATATCCCGCTTCCGGCTTTTGTAAATTTAACCGACCATGTAACCGTCACTTATTGTGATGCTGTGGGTAATTGTAATGAAATAATCATTAATATTTATGTAGGAAATTGTGATGGCACACCTGAACCTTGCACAATCCAAGCCAATGCAGGTGTTGATCAAGGCATTTGTCCGGGTGGCTCTGTAACATTGAGTGGTAGTGGCGGCACTTCTTATGCGTGGTCGCCTGCTACGGGCTTGAGCAATGCCGGCATCGCTAATCCGGTTGCAAGCCCTACAGCTACCACAACTTATACATTAACAGTAACCGATGCCAATGGCTGTAGCGATACCGATGAAGTAACTGTAACAGTTGGTAATACATTTACGGGAGCTAATGCCGGTGCTGACCAAACGCTATGCGCAGGTTTAGGAGTGTTGAGTACACAACTTAATGCCAGTGGCGGCACTTCTTATGCGTGGTCGCCGACTACGGGTTTGAGTAATCCTAATATTGCTAACCCAATCGTAAGCAATATCACACAAAGCATTACTTATACTGTTACTGTTACCAGCGCACAAGGCTGCACTGATACCGACCAAGTAACGATTACTGTAGGCAATGCACCTGAATTTACAGTAGGTACACCTGTTTGCAATAGCAATAATGCTTCATATAGTGTAGCAGTAAATGCTACAGGCGGCACAGGTGCTTATATCGCGGTTGTAGAAGGTGCCAATAACTACACACAACAATATAACTTTACAGGCAATGGGGTAAATATATCCTTACCACTTAACAGTAGCGGTTATATTATTTTGGTAAAAGATGCTCAAACAGATTGTAGTGGATATGGAGTTTCTATAAATGCTCCGCAAGGCTGCGGCACTCCTGAACCTTCGGATTGTGTTACCTTCCAAAGTATATGTGCTGAACCCGTAGAGCCACAAGCTGTTTGCTTGGATTTATGTGGTATGGAAGAAAGCAATGTTGAAATTATTGAAGCTGAAACTACCTACAATTGCAGTATTACCATACTCGGTGGTGCTTGTCTGCAATATACTGCTTTGCCTGCTTTCCAAGGTGTAGATACCATTCGTATTACGATGTGTACGCTTGATGGCACTATGTGCGAGCATTATGATGTAGAAGTAATGGTAGGTATTTGCGAAGGTTTGGCAGCAGCCGATGATGATATTGACTTTGATGGCAACAATGGTAGCCAAAGCACTTTCAATATCTTGGAAAACGACATCAACGCCAACAACGCTGTGGTATCTGCTTTCACGCAGCCGCAAAACGGAACGATAATCGTAGCAGAAGACGGAACAGTTGTATATAGTCCGGTGTCAGGTTTTGACGGCAACGACAGTTTTACTTATACCGTAACTGATGCACAAGGAAATGTTTCAACCGCTATCGTATATCTGAATATTCTACAACCCTACATTGCCGAAGAAGCCCTCAAAGCTAACTGCCGTGTAGAAGTGCCTAATGCTTTCTCTCCTAATAATGATGGTGTAAATGACGTATTCTTTGTAGATAAAACCAATTGTTATCCGCAATACAAATTTACCGTAGTGAATCGTTGGGGAGATATTGTATGCCAAAAACAAGGCACTAACCGAGACGACTTGTTGTGGGACGGTTGTGGCAATGCCGATGGCAAAGCAGTGGTAGAAGGTGTTTATTTCTACTTCTTGGAACTCCAAAGCGAAAGCGGCGAAACAGAAACACTCAATGGCTTTATTGAGGTGAAACGTTAGTAACATATATGAACGTAAAAAGGGCGGAAACTTTCCAGAGGCGGTGGTTTCCGTTCCTTTTTTTACTTTATATATTTTTTATAAAAAAAACACAGATATAATATATAATACAGAGCAGCTTTTCTTTTTTTTTGAGCAATTACTTTTAAAAAAATAATATACAATCAATATGCAGTTACTGAAAAAAATATTCCTCATTTGCCTTTTATGGGCATTTCATATTGCACCTGCTTGGGCGCAACAAGATTCGCGATACAGCTTGTATATGTTCAATGGTTTGGTGCTGAATCCTGCTTATGCGGGCACTAAAGATGTATTGAGCAGTGCCTTTTTCTATCGTCAGCAATGGGCGGGTGTAGAAGGCGCACCGGTTACTTTTTCACTCAGCACCCATAGTCCGGTGGGCAATGCACGCCGTGTGGGTTTGGGACTTTATTTAGAAAACGACAAAATTGGTATTCACAACCGCGTCAGTATATTTGGCAGCTACTCCTACAAATTCAAAGTAGGAGATGGAACGCTGTCGGCGGGTTTGCAAACGGGTTTGGTTTATTTCTCTTCGCGTATGACCGATATTGTTTCGCCCGAGGGCGTACCCGATATTGTGTTCAGCGAAGACCAATATTATCTGAAACCTAATTTTGGGGCGGGGTTATATTATTATAACAAACGCTTTTATGCAGGTGTGTCGATACCTACTTTGCTGGATTACAACAGCAGCGATGAAATTAAAAAAGTAACCAAACAATATCGCCAGTATTTGGCTACGGCGGGTGTGGTATATCCCATAGGAGATATGCTCAAGCTCAAACCCTCTATTTTATTAAAATCTATACCCGTTTTATCTCCCTTGCAAACCGATGCCAACGTGAGCATTTTATTTAAAGACGCATTTTGGGCAGGTGTTACCTATCGTACCAACGAGATAAATTTTAAACCCGAATCAATGGGCTTTCTTTTGGGCTACCGCTTTGAGCAGGGATTTACTTTTGGATACAGCTACGATATGAGTTTAACGGATATTCGTCAATACGGCAGTGGCAGCACACACGAAATTATGCTCTCTTATGATTTAATCAAGAATATTGCCACGGTATCACCTCGCTATTTTTAAAATATCAATGGCAAAAAATAATAATTAATGAAAGACTGTTAATCAATAAAGTAGTAAAAAAATCATATTTACAAGCAAATTATTTAGAGTTTTTTTTGACAAAAAAGTTCAAAATATGTAATAAAATAAGGAAAAAAAATAAAAATAAAACATTTTTATTGAAGGATGTCGTAACTTTGCCCCTGCATTTAGAACAAATTAATTTGTATTGTAAAATGAGAAAAATAAACTATGTATTGTTGAGTATTTTGGCTGTTGTTTTTACTTTTTCGTCTTGTACGCGAGATGAAGATAATAATACAATAGCAGTATCAACGCCTGCCGCTTCCATAGATGGTACTTATGCCAAAGCGTGGATGGACAAAACGGCAGAATTGGTAAAAACATATTCATTGTCGCCGCCCGCCGCATCGCGTTTGTTTGGTTGTATGGGCGTAGCTATGCACGAAGCTGTGGTAGGTGGTATAAAAGACGGTGTTTCATTGGAAGGGCAGCTGAACGATTTGACATCTGTTCCCGATCCTTCTGCAACCCGACAGTACGACTGGGCAGTAGTATTGGCATATACAATGGAAAATATGCTCGTAGAAACACTGCCAAATATCAGCGAAGCATCTGTGAGCGAGTTGGCGACTTTGCGCGAAACACAAATTGCAAAGCGCAAAACAGAAACTGCCCTGAGCAGCGAAATATTGTCGGCTTCGGAATTTTACGGCAAGCAAGTGGCACAGGTGGTAGAAGATTGGGTGGATACCGATAACTACTCCATTACACGCAATTTGACCTACGCATCGCCTTCCCGCGAAGGACACCCTGAATATTGGGACCCCGCTACACTCAATCAAACTGCTTTAGAGCCAATTTGGGGTACGTTGCGCCCTATATTTTTGTATAATGTAAATGCTTGTGAAGTGCCTTTGAGTATTCCTTTCGGCACAGACGAAACCTCTTCAATGTATGCCGAAGCAAAAGTAGTCTATGATGTATCTGTTAATCTTACCCAAGAACAAAAAGATATTGCGTACTATTGGGCAGATAATCCCGGACAATCTGCAACACCTCCCGGACACTGGATTATGATTATGGGACAAATGACCGAAAATTTGCACCTGAACTTGGAGCGCACCTCCGAAATGTATGCTTTGGGTAGCATTGCCTTGGCTGATGCTTTCATCACTTGTTGGTACACCAAATACAAATATAATTTGCTGCGTCCTGTTACCTATATCCGCGAATTTATGGGACACCCCGAATGGTCTTCGTTTATTGGTACGCCGCCGTTTCCCGAATATACCTCAGGACACTCCACCGGTTCGGGAGCAGCCTCCGCCATACTCACGCATTTATTTGGCGAAATGTCGTTTACTGACCGCACCCACCTCAATAATCCCAGTATCGGCACAATGCGCTTTTTCAATAACTTTGAAGAGGCAGCACAAGAAGCCGCCGACTCGCGCTTGTATGGCGGTATTCATTACCCCAACAGCAACGCAAAAGGATTGGAACAAGGCAGATGTATTGGCGAACAAATTTTGTCTTCCATCAAACTCAGAAACTAATACAATACTATTATTACGCACAAAAAAGCCCTCTTGTCATCTGCGACAAGAGGGCTTTTTACTTTAATGTCCTTTTTGTGATAAAAATATATATAAAACATTGTATAATCAAAAATATAGGCTTACCTTTGCGCACTTAATTTTTTAACCCAAAGCGTAAGTGCGATAAATTTTTATGTTTAAAATTAAAAATTTTGAAACGGTTATCATCTTCACACCTGTTTTGTCTGAAGCTGATGCCAAGAAAAAAATCTCTGATTATTTAAAGTATCTTCAAGACAAAGGTTGTACTATGTTGGAAGAGAACTTTTGGGGTATCCGCCAGTTAGCGTACCCTATCAACCGCAAAACCACCGGCATTTATTTTGTGTGCGAGTATCAAGGACCTTCAAATGTGGTGGAAGAGTTGGAAGTATTGTTTAAACGCGATGTAGAAATTCTGCGTTTTCTGACTGTTCGTTTGGATAAATACGCCGTTAAGTACAACGAAGATCGTCGTAACGGCTTGATTGGCAAGAAACGTAAATCTTCTTCTTCCGGCGATGCTGCCGAAACTGCTGTAATCGCTGCCCCTGTTGCTGTTGTAATAGAGGAAGAAGTGAAACCCATTGCTGATGGAGGTGATAACACACCTATTTTGACAGACGATAAAGAATAGTAGCAGATTTTTTATTTTATTTCCTCTCCAACACACAAAAAAAACAGACACACAACAATTACCATGAGTGCAACAAGAAAAGATATAAAATTTTTGGCAGCCCCTAAACTCGGCTTGCGCAAGAAAAAATATTGTCGCTTCAAAAAAAGCGGTATTGAATATGTAGATTATAAAGACGAGGTGTTTTTGACCAAATTCTTGAATGAGCAAGGTAAAATTTTGCCGCGCCGTATTACGGGTAACTCCTTGAAATTTCAACGCCGCGTGGCTCAAGCTATAAAACGCGCCCGCCACATTGCTTTATTGCCGTTTGTAACTGACTTATTAAAATAAGCATCGTTGCATAGGTATTTTTAATTTTTTATTGTTTCATTAATCTTCTTAAAGAACAAATTTCCCATGGAACTTATATTATTGCAAGATGTGGAAAACTTGGGCGAAAAATTTCAAACCATAAAAGTAAAGCCCGGCTATGGTCGCAATTATTTATTGCCTCGCAAAATGGCAGTAGTTGCCAACCAAAGCAACAAAAACGCCATGTCATCATTGATAAAACAATTGGATAAAAAACGATCCAAAGAAATGGAAGAGTGGAAAGCCACCGCCGCACGCTTACAAAACACACCTTTGTCGGTGGGCGCAAAAGTGGGTGCTTCCAACAAAATTTTTGGTAGTGTTACTAATGTGCAGTTGGCTGAAGCCATCAAACGCCTCACCGGTGTAGAAGTGGATAGAAGAAAAATCCACATCAGCGAAGAGGTGAAAACTTTGGGTACTTATTCAGCTCATGTTGAATTGCACAAAGAAGTGAAAATAGATGTAAATTTTGATGTAGTATCAGAATAAACTGGACTACTTTTGTTTGATTTTTTCATTGAATTAGATTTTGAATAAAAACAAAAGCCCTTGCCGTTTGGCAGGGGCTTTTTGTATTGGGGCAATATGTGGGATATTTTTTATTAGTCAGCTGCGTGCTTCTTCGGGAATACGGCAAATTTCGCGGTAATCGCAATAGCGGCAGCGTTTCCAGTCTTCGGTTTGGCGAAATGGCTCGGCGGTATCAAAAAGTTGTTCCAGCACTTTTTTTAAATGCACCTCAAAAACGGGCAGCATCTGTATTTCCAAATCTTTGCCTTCGAGGAGTATCGTCATTCCATTTTCTAACTTTTTTTTCAGAGGATACACCGCCGCTAATACCGGTTCGGCGTAGTTTTTGGAGTATATCCACGCATACAGAAGCACCTGTAAATTGGCTTTAAAATCGGGATTTTCAAAGAGTATATCCACCATTTGTTCGGCGGTGAGCGTGTTTTTTTGTGTATCGCTGAAATCTTTCACCATACCCGTTTTGTAGTCCACAATACGATAGGTGTCCTTGTCGGGTGTTCCTGCCGTTATTTTATCCACCCGATCCATTGTGCCGCTGATCCACACTTTCCGGCTGCTCTCGTTTATCCATACAAAGGCTTTTAAATGTTTATCCTCCAATTTATGCACCCCAAAAGGAATATGAAATTCGCGGTCGCTGTCGAGCACACTATGCACCAACTCCTCTATCACGCGCCGCAGCAATAAGTTTCTGCCTTTCAGTTCTGCTTCGTCCTGCACAAATTTGGCTTCTTTCAAGGCTTCTTTTACTTTTTTTGCAACCAACCCTTTCAGTTTTTCAATATCGGCGGCGGTAAGGATTTTTCCTTCATACATACCGTATAAATTTTCCAAAGCACTATGCACCACCGACCCCAAAGTAGCCGCATTGAGTTCGTTTTCGTATTCTTCCAAAGGATACAGACGTGCTATATATTTAAAATAAAATTGCAAAGTACAATTCAGATAGCTGCTGAGTGCGGTAGGCGAAAGGAAAGATTTTTTGTCTTCGCTGTTGCCGCTGCATAAGGCTTCCAAGCGAGCAATAATATTCGGTTTTTTTTCGATGATGATGGGCGTGGGCGCGAGTGTATTGTTTTTGAAAGGTGAATATGCCGCTTTTTCTGATATCTGCACAGCACTGTTTTTTGTTTGCTGCTCGTTGTATTCTACAATTAATTGTTGTAAAAAACGACTTTTTTCGCTGTTGCTGCCGTCTTTAGAGGCTTCGGTATTGTAGAGTAGTGTGACCTGATGCGGATATTTCAGTAAACGGAAAAAATGATATGCAAAAATCACATCTTGCTCTTCGTAGGTGGGCATTTTGAAAAACTTGCGCAAATAAAAAGGAATGAAACTGTTTTGCTGGCGCGGCATCGGCAAATTACCTTCGTTGGCAGATAGTAGTATCACTTGTTCAAAATCAAGGGTGCGCGTTTCTAAAAAACCCATAATTTGCAGACAATTTGAATCGTTGCCCTCAAAAGGCGTAGCGGCAGCATACAATACTTCGCGCAGCAAACGGCGCAGCAGTTTCAACTCCATCTCTGCTAATTTGTCGTAAAAACTCTCGCGAATGAGGCGCACCGACCGCCACGCCTGATACAGCGAAGCCGCGAGTACATTGTATTCACTCACACGATTGTCGTCATCTGCACCGACACTTGTGTTTTCATCGTCATCATCAGTTTCTACTGCTTCGGCATCTTTGCGTGCTTTGTATTGTTATTTAAATAATAAAATAAACAGATACAATAAATCTTCCACTATATTTTGAGCGTTGGACTCGCCGCTAAAAATAAAATGCAAAGCGGGATTTATTTTCTCTAACAGCGTTTCGCGGTAAAAATAATCGGAGCGCGTTTGTGTGCGCCACGTGTGCAAAGTAGCGATACTATCTTCAAGATGGAGGTCTTGCAATAAAGGATTTTCTAGCAAATTAATGCAGACATCGCTCAAAAAGTAGGTTTTTTCGGTGGTATCGCGGCGCGTAAGGTGGAGGCTGCACACTTGCTCCGCCAACACACCGATAGGAGTGAGCCGCAGTGAATATCCCATAGTGATGTTGAGTTTGCCGATAGTGGCGGGCAAATGCTGCAATAGCGGCATCAGCAGACTTTCATCGCCCAGCACCAACACACTTTTTTGGAGTTGCTCAGTTGACATTTGCTGCAAAAACAGGGCGGCACTTTGAGCTTGTGCTACCTGCTGCGGTGCTCCTATGATTTCTATATTTTTGGGCTGTTTCCAAAAATCGCTCATTATCCACTTGCTGTGGAGGGGCAGGTGTTTCCATTTTTCAAAGTAGCGGCGCAAAAAAGCACCGGCTTCGTGCCGTTTGTTGTGTTCCATATACCACAGGTCAGCGTCCCAATAGGCGGTGGCTTGGCGGCGTTGGAGGAGGAGGTCAAAAATCGTTTCTTCGGCTTTGGAGAGCGCGTTGAAACCACAAAAAGTAAAATGTCGGTAGGGTAGGGGTGCGGTTTCATCTTTGATACACTCTAATACGGTGCTGTACAACATACCTTCATATACACGTCCGCTTTCGGCAAGACGTTGGCGAAAGGTGGTATATAAATCGCCCAAAATCTGCCACATTTCCAAAAAGCGGTGCATCAGTTCGGTTTTTTCTTCGGCGGTGAGCGTAGTACGAAAACGCTTCATTGCTTCAATCGCTTCTTCATTTGCCCCAAATTCGCTTTCAATGCCTTTTTCGTCATAAATACGCCCATACAAAGCGGCAGCATTCACCAAATATTTATCAATTTCATCAAAATCTTTCAAAAGCGTTTGCCCCCACGAAAAAAACAACTCCATTGTCAAAGGTTGCTTTTTGGGATAACGTTGTTGATAAATTTGTGTATAAGTATCGTACAGCGTGATGATGAGGTACAAATCGGGGGCTGTTTTTTGTCGGCTGATTTGCTGCATCAATTCCTCTATACTCAACAAGGCAGGACTGAAAAAAGTATGTTCTTTAAAATGCTGCAACAATAAATCTTTAAAATAGCGTGCGCCGCGCTTGGTCGGAAATACAAAAACTTCGTCTTTGAGCAGTGGCAAACGCGCTGCATCAATATCCTGCAAAATGGATTGTAAAAAAGTAGTCGTTGTGTTCAAGGTAATTCGGGTTGGGCGGAAGATGATATGATCAATTTTTGCAAGCATAAAAATAGCGAATAAAAATGCTTTATAAAAATAAAAACGGGGCTGTATGAATACAGCCCCGTTTTGAGATATTAAATCAGGAAGAAATATTAGTTATTCTCTGTTGTTGCCTCTCAACAAGAAAGAAGCATAATACAGCAACTGAGCCAATGAAGCCAAAGCCGCCACTACATAAGTAGATGCCGCCCATTTCAAAGCAGTAAAGGCTTGTTGTTGTTCTTCGCCATCGGCAATACCTGCACTCTTAATCCATACTAAGGCGCGACGGCTGGCATCAAATTCTACAGGCAAAGTGATAAAAGCAAACAAAGTGGTAACGGCAAATAAAGCCACACCCAACATCAATACCCAAGGAATTTTTGCACCTGCATATAATGCAATACCTGCCATTATCGCAAATTGTGATAATCTGGAACTGACATTTACCATCGGTACAATTTTGGAGCGCAAGCCCAACATAGAATAGGCTGTGGCGTGTTGTACGGCGTGTCCGCATTCGTGTGCTGCTACCGCCGCCGCCGCAATGGTGCGTTGTGCATATACCCAGTCGCTCAGATTTACGGTTTTGTCCATCGGATTGTAGTGGTCGGTCAGTTGTCCGGGTACTGAAATTACGCGTACATCATTTACACCATAATCGCGCAGCATTTTCTCTGCTACTTCAGCACCGGTCATTCCCGAACTCAGAGGCATTTGCGAATATTCCTGAAATCTTTTTTTCAGCATATAACTCACAAAAGCACTCGCCGCCATAGATACGCCGATAATCAGCCAATACATCATACTCATATTATTAATAAAAGATTGTTTTTTTAGAAAGTTTAATAAACGTAAAAAATTAGACGATAACCTGATAAAAAAGTTGCGGTGAAAGTAGTATTTTTTCGCAAGGGTATCATTTTTTAATAAACTTTTTATGTAACAACAAGGTATTATAATTAGTTCCAAAAAAACGGAATGTGATTTCTTTTTATACCATCAATAAAAAACGGTGCAATTCGGGTTTTGCCAGTAATTGTTGCAAGCCGCTATGCGGAATACCCGCTAATTGCCGCATCAGCACATAGCGCAAATCGGCGGGCAAAGCGGAGTGTGTGAGCAGTGCATACAAATTATTCAGGGCTTGTGGCGTTAAAATATGCTGCGGCTGTTCGTGTATATACAAATAAAGGTGTTGTATTAGGGCTGCCCATTTATCAATGCGTTGCCCTTGCTCCGACAAAAGCGGTGCTATTTCCTGCTCAAAATTGATACAACTCAATAATTGCTGAGGCGATACGAGGCGTTGGAGGTCTTCTTCCAGAAATCCCATAAAAGCTGCTGCCGTATTGTCGTCTAAGCAGGCTTGCGCTATTAGGGCTACCAAAAATTTTTGTTGTTCCCAATCAGGGATATGGCTCAAATGTGAAAAAAATTGTGTGAGTGTGCGTGGTGTAGTGCGCTCGCCCGCCTGCATCAAATTGGGCTGCAACTGTACAAAAGCAATGCAACGAGTATCGATGCCGTTTCGTAGTGCCCAGCGCACCCACGAGGCGGTGTCCCAGCGCAAGGAAATATGGAGCAGCCGTGTGAGGAGGGCATCATCTAAGCGGCTCACGGCGTAGTCGCCGTTGTCGGGGTTGGCGGTGCAGATGACAGTCCACCGCGGCGGTAGTTTCCAACTCATCAGTTGCTGTTGCAGGAGCAGTTGCATCAATCCGCGAATGATGCGCTCTTCGGCGCGGTTAAAATCGTCGAGGAGCAGAATGCCACCTGCTGTTTGCGGCACCCACTGCGGCGGCGCAAAGTGCGTGCGTTTTCTGTCGTCAATAAAGGGCATACCGAGCCAGTCGCCCATTTCTTCCAATTGCGCCGCCGCCACATAGCAACATTGCAAACCGTTTTTTTGAGCGATATACTGCACTAATTCCGTTTTTCCGGTTCCATGCTTGCCCCAAATGCACACACACGATTTCAATAGACCATTTTGTTCGGCTTGTTCGTTGTAGCGCAGCACCTGCTCTACCAAAAGCAGCACTTCATCGGCATTAGCGAGGCTTCCGTACATATTTGCAGTGTTCATAAATTTTAATGACACAAAATCTACAATTATTTAATTATTTTAATAACAAAAAAACGGCTTAAAAAATCGCTATTTTTGTGCAATAATACAACTTTAAACGTGAAAGTAAGCGGTTTTACCTTTGTGCGCAATGCGCTTCTATATGATTATCCGGTGGTAGAATCTATCCGGTCTATGCTGCCGCTCTGCGATGAGGTCATTGTAAATGTAGGTAAGTCGGAAGATGATACTTTGCGCTTGATAGAAAATATTGCTTCGCCAAAAATAAAAATTATACATTCGGTGTGGGACGACAGTTTGCGGCAGGGCGGACAAGTATTGGCACAGGAAACCGACAAAGCATTGGCGGCAATAGTTCCCGACAGTCGGTGGGCAATTTATTTGCAAGCAGATGAAGTATTGCACGAGTCCGATTATCCCGTTATACGTCAGGCAATGCAGCATTATTCGGAACACACCGATATAGAAGCTCTGTTGTTGAATTATCACCATTTTTACGGCAGCTATGATTATGTGGGCACGGCACGGCGTTGGTATCGCCGCGAAATTCGAGTGCTGCGTTATAATGGAGAAGTGCGCTCTTTCGGTGATGCGCAGGGGTTTCGTAAAAATGGACAAAAAGTAAAAGCTGCATTAATTCCGGCGGCGGTGTATCATTATGGGTGGGTAAAAAATCCTCAGAAACAACAAGCCAAAATCAAAAATTTCAATCGCCTTTGGCACAGCGATACTTGGATACAGCGCAATGTCGCCGCCCAATTTACCTACTCCGAAGTAGATGATTTATTGAAATTCACAGGTACAGCTCCCGCCGTGATGCAAGCGCGTATAGCCGCACAGGACTGGCATTTTGATTATCAACCTGCACAGTATAAGCACGGAAACTCATGGAAAGACCGCCTGCTGTATCGATTGGAGCAACTGACGGGCTACCGCTTTTTTGAATATAAAAATTATATATTGGCAGAAAAATTTTATCCTTCGGATACTTCAACAAAATTTTAAATAAATTTGCATTAAATATTTAAAAATGAATGTATTGTGTTGTTTTATTGTTAGGTGTACTTTATGTATGAGATGATATATTTGGTAGTTTGTAAACAGATGTAGCAGATGTTGTCTTTAAAATTCAACATATCTTGCTACTATGACGGATATGCACGGTGACAATATTTTTTGATAAAAATATAGTTTATAATTTTTTTTCAATAAAAAGCAGCTTTTTTTAAAAATACAAATAAAAAAAAACAACATATATGAAAATTAGCCCGATTTTTGATAGATATAAAAAAGCCAATGCTTGATGTGAGATATGACTACCGCCGAATTGAGAAAAACCATATTCTTATTGCTGTTGTGCTTTGTAAGCGCAATAGGTGGGGTATTGGTGTATCGCTTTTTGGAGTATAAAGCACAAGTAGTCGTACTACGCAACGAGGTGCCGCTGGATTACAGCTTTGCCGCTTTGGTTCCCGATGCACAATTACCCTATACCTTAGCTGATTTTACCAAAGCCGCCGAGCGTGCCACGGCATTTGTGGTACACATCAGCGTAGGCAGACGCAATCCTTACAATTTCGGCAATACCGACTTTGAGCCACTGCCCGCTACCGCACCTTACAACAACAATAATACAAATACCGACAAAATCGCCACCGGCTCCGGTGTCATCATCAAGTCCAACGGCTTAATTTTGACCAATAACCACGTTATAGAGCAGGGTGATGTAATTCAGGTGACATTACAAAACAAACAAACCTATACGGCATCTTTGATTGGCACTGACCCCGATACCGATTTGGCACTTATACAAATAAATGCCGCCAACCTGCCGTATGCCAATTTTGGCAATTCCGACCTTTTGCGGGTGGGCGAGTGGGTATTGGCGGTGGGCAATCCGTTTAATCTCAACTCTACCGTCACTGCCGGTATTGTTTGTGCCAAGGGACGAAGTTTGGGATTGATTGAAGGCGAAACCGCAATAGAATCCTTTATCCAAACCGATGCCGCTGTCAATCAGGGCAGCAGTGGCGGTGCATTGGTAAATTTGCGCGGCGAATTGGTGGGCGTAAATACCGCAATTGCCACTTCGCACGGGCAATATTCGGGTTTCTCTTTTGCTATTCCTGCCAACCTTACCCAAAAAATCATCAACGACCTGCGCTACTACGGCAATGTGCAAAGGGCGGTATTAGGCGCAAGCGTACAAAATATAGACGAAAATATGCGCCAGCAATTACTGTTGAAAAATACACGCGGCGTATATGTAGCGGGTGTATCGCGGGGGAGTGCTGCCGAAAGTGCAAAATTACAACAAGGCGATGTTATTATAGAAATCAACGGTTTTGTAGTCAATTCTACGGCAGATTATCAGGAAAAAATAGCCAATTTCCGACCGGGAGAAATTGTATCTTTGACGGTATGGCGGAAAGGAAAAGAATATTTTACCGATATTATGCTGCGCAATACCAATCAGGGCGAAGGCTTGCTTACTGATAATCGTATTGAAATGGAGAATTTATTGGGTGCAAAATTGGAGGAAATGCCGACCAATGAACTCAATCGTTTGGGATTGCGACATGGTATTCGTTTAATTCGTCTGAATGCAGGGCTTTTGCAAAATAATACCACGATGCGCTCCAATTTTATCATTAACCGCATCAATAATGAATCGGTGAAATCAGTAGAAGACTTTTTCAATCAGTTGGCACAGTTGCATTCGGGCGATGCGGTTATTTTGGAAGGTGTGTATCCGGGTACGCCCAAATTAGTGCGCTACGGCTTCACTTGGAAACGTTAAAAATGAAACCAAAGCAATATCATCGTACCCAACGAACCAAATTTCCGGGCATTCTTTTTATTAATCCCAACAATTCCATTCCCAATAATTTTGCTGCCAATGTGCTACTGCTCCATTGAAGTCGGGCAGCGAGTACATCGATATGCAGGGAGGTGTCGTTTTCTTGTTGGAGAGCCTCGGCAATGGCTTTTTCTTCATCTCCTAAATCCACAAAAAGCGGTCGCTGAATAGTATGCTTTGATGCGGAAGAAAGGTCATCTTTTTCCCACATCATCAGGTTAGCAATATCTTCGGCATTTTCTACCAATGCTGCTATGTTCTTTTTTATCAGCAAATTGCAGCCTTGCGAAGCAATATCCGTGCTTCTGCCGCAGAGTGCCGCCACATCACGGTTGTATTCTTGTGCGTAATATGCCGTAATCATAGAGCCGCCTTTGAGAGCGGTTTCTACCACGATAGTGAGGTCGCACATACCGGCAATAATACGATTGCGCTGCGGAAAATTTTCGCGATCGGGTTGGGTTTGGCTGGGAAAATCGCTCAATAAACCGCCATTTTCGAGCATTTTTTGAGCGAGATTTTTATGCGCCGCCGGATAGAGGCGGTCTAAGCCGTGTGCCAGTACACCGATAGTGGGAATTTGGTTTTTTACGGCGGCACTATGCGCTGTCTGGTCAATGCCATACGCCAAACCACTTACAATGCAGGTATGATAAGGCACTAAATCTTGTAGCAACTGCACACACCACTCGCGCCCGTAATCGCTGGGACGGCGCGTACCCACAATAGCTACCATACGCTGCGCTTGCAGGTCGGCAGTGCCTTTATAATAGAGCAACAAAGGGCTGTCGGGGCAATTTTTGAGGCGGTAGGGATAGCTCTTATCGTTGAAAGGCAATACTTGAATGGCGTTTTTTTCGGCAAAGGTCAGTTCTTGTTCGGCGCGGTGCAGGGCATTGTTTTTGTGGAGGAGCAAACTGTCGGCGGTGCTTTCGCCAATGCCATTGATGCGGAGCAGGTCGCGTTTGGAGGCACGGAATACTTCGGCAGCACCGCCGCAATAGCTGATGAGGAGTTTGGCGGTGGTATCGCCGATGCCGGGTATGAAAGTAAGAGCCGCAGTAGCCTGCAACAAGTCGGAAAAAGCCATAATTTGAGATGTGGTGATATAAGGCTTTGAAAAATAAGTAATAAAAAAAGAACCGCAAATAAAGCAATACTTTTGCTGAGTATTGCCATATTTGCGGTAGAAAAAAACAAAAAAAGCACTTGCTTATTTTTTATCCCAAGTGGCAGCAAAACGATAAAAATCCTCTTTCAATTCGCCGTATATTTTTTTGAAGATACTCACTTTTTCTTTCAAACTATGGTGATGCTGGCTTTCGGCATCGCCGCTGTTCAATTCACTCAGCGCTTCCAGATGGTTTTCGTGGGCTTTGAGTTCGTGGCGCAATTCGTCATTTACTTCTTTTTGACGAATGAACTGATTTTGAAAATGCTCCAATTGGGCAAACATTTCGTTGGAAGTATTTTTATTAGCTAATCCGCCCAAATAATTTTCATACAAGCCAATTTCTTGTTTGAAAAACAGTAATTCGTTAATCCAAAGTTTAAGCTCAAAATGAGCGTCTTGAAGTTGATTGTGTGTACTCATAATTAATAATGAATGTTTAAAATTGGACGTGAAAATACGAAGATATCACGACAATACTTTTAAAAATCAAAAATTATTCACCTAAAAATTATTCATTCGCAGCTGAGGTCGGATAATAACGATAAAATTGACTTTAATACAGACACTTTTAACAAAAGTTTATAAAAAAAATAGCTTTACTGTAAAAAAATTTGTTCCTTTACGCTATTAATAATTATTTGTATTAGATTATAATATATGTTAAAATAAATTAATATGAAAAATCAATTATTTTACATTTTTCTGTTGTTACATTTGCCTTTTGTATATTTAAGTGCCGAAGAAGGTGGCTCGCCTGATGGCTCTCAATTACAACTTACTGCCAATAAGGGGCAATGGGACAGCCGTATTTGGTATCGCGCAGAGTTGAATCACGGCAAAATGCTCGTAGAAAAGAACAAGCTCCATTTTATGCTCATTGCGCCGAGCACTTGGAATTGATAGAAGAAGTAAAACACGGGCACGTTGCCAAAGAGGATGTGAGTGCTTTGGATTATCATTTTTTTAATATAGAATTTGTAGGTGCTGCCGCCGCCGAAAGCGAAGGGGCAGCAGCTTACGATTCTTATCGCAATTATTATTTAGGCAATAAACCGAGCCGTTGGGCTACTCATGTACCAGTGTATCGCCAAACACGACTTTTGAACTTATACGAGGGTGTAGATATGGATGTGTACAGCAAAAATGGTCATATTAAATATGATTTTATCGTAGCTCCCAACGCCGATGCCAACCAGATTTTGCTGCGTTTTAATGGTTTGGACGGCTTGATGCTCAAAAACGGTGAGCTTCATTTGCAAACTTCCATTGAAACACTGATACAAAAATCGCCTTACAGCTATCAAATTGTGAATGGTGTGCAACAAAAAGTTGCCTGTGAATATATATTCAGCAACGGAGCTATCGGTTTTTCGTTTCCCGATGGTTACAATAGCAGCCTCCCTTTGATTATTGACCCCGAAATCGTATTTGCTACGCTCACCGGAGCTGCTGCCGACAACTGGGGTAGCACCGCTACCTATGATGTAGATGGTAATTTTTACGGCGGCGGTATCGGCTTTGACCCTTTTTCGTATGGCGTAAATGACGGTTATCCTACGACTATCGGTGCGTTTTCGCAGGAATACGGCGGCGGCGACCCGTTTTTTAATATTTCAGGAACAGATATTACCATTACCAAATACACACCGGACGGCACTGATTTGGTGTATTCAACCTACTTGGGCGGGGCGGGCAGCGAGTTTCCGCACAGCCTCATTGTTAATAGCAACAATGAATTGATTGTATTGGGCACTACGGCTTCTGAAAATTTTCCTCTTCCTTCCAATGCTTATGATGCCACGTTCAACGGCGGTATTTCGAGCGATTTGAATAATGTAGGCTACGATCTGGGCAGCGATATTGTCGTTGCGAAATTTTCGGCAGATGGCGGCGCGCTCACCGGTGGTACTTATTTGGGTGGCAGCCACAATGACGGCTTCAACGAAGCCTTGCAACTGAACTATAACTATGGCGATATTGCGCGTGGCGAAGTGGTATTAGATGCGAATGATAATATTGTCATCGTTTCCAGCACTTTATCCGATGATTTTCCGGCGAGCAATAATGCTTATCAAAGTACGCTTCAGGGTGGTCAGGACGGAATTGTTGCCAAATTTTCGGCGGATTTGAGCACGCTGCAATGGGCTACCTATTTGGGTGGCAGCGATGCAGATGGAGCATATTCCGCTAAAATAGACGAAGCCGAAATGTGTATGTAGGCGGCGGTACAAGCAGTAGCGATTTTCCCGTAATTGATGGTTTTGATGAAGTACAAAACGGTAATGTAGATGGTTTTGTAGCGCACATATCCAATGATGGCGGTGCGGTATTAAACAGCACTTTTTTGGGTACTACTCAATTTGACCAAGTTTATTTTGTAGAATTGGATAATGCGGGATTTGTATATGTATATGGCATTTCTCGCGGCAACTATCCGGTATCGGAAGGCGTATATTCCAATGCCAATGGCAGACAGTTTATTCAAAAACTCGGTTCGCAATTAAATAATTCAGTGTTCTCTACGGTATTCGGAGCCGGTACTAACACCAACTCCAATATTTCGCCTTCGGCGTTTTTAGTGGATAAATGCGGAAAAATTTATATATCCGGCTGGGGCGGTGCCGTAAACTCTACGGGCGGCAATACGCAAGGCTTGCCTATTACGCCTGATGCTTATCAAAGTAATACCGATGGCAGCGATTTTTGTTTTATGGTCTTAGAACCCAACGCCGCCTCTTTGAATTATGCTACTTTCTTTGGTTCGCCTATGGCAGCAGAACACGTAGATGGCGGAACGAGCCGTTTTGACAAAGAAGGTGTAATATATCAGGCGGTGTGCGCTGCTTGCGGTGGCAATAATTTCCCGACAACTCCGGGCGTGTGGTCTCCCGAAAACGGCAGCCCTAACTGTAATATGGGTGCTATCAAATTTGCCTTTGAACCTAATTTGGTAACAGCAGATTTTATTGTTCCCGAAACAGGCTGCGCCCCCGAAACGCTGACCTTTGAAAATACCAGCACCGAAGCGGTGGGCTATTTTTGGGATTTTGGCAACGGCATCACTTCTACTGATACCAACCCTACTGTTACTTACGAAGCCGAAGGCACTTATTTAGTAACGCTTATCGCCTCTAACCCTGATGCCTGCAACCTCAACGATACCATCACCAAAACCGTTACGCTGATAGGCGGCAATGCCGATGCTTATTTTTCTGACGGTAATTTCTGCTACGGCGATGATGTATATACTGCATTTACACCCAATACGCCCGGTGGTACTTGGTCTTCTGAGGGTATTAATATTGACCCTGTGACGGGTTATTTTACCATAGATGGTTTAGAACCCGGTAATTATTATGTTACTTATACGGTGGGGCAAGGTGATTGTGCGACTTCTTTTACCCAAAAAGTAAAAATTTTCCCTCTCCCCGACCCTGCTTTTACTACTTCTATGAATGTATATTGCTCCAATGATACTGAAATCGGTATTTCGGCAGTGAGCTTGGGTGGGCAATACAATGTAGCCGTAAACGGACAACCTTATTATAATACGCAGGAAAACAGTGTGGTTATTAGCGGTATGCCTTTGAACCAATATGCAAATACCATTACGATTGAACATATTGTATTTGGCGATTTTGCCTGTGTGCAATATGCCACGCAAAATGTGACGGTATATAATGCCCCCGAAATATATGTGGGTATAGGTGATTGTATAGATGACGGCAGTGGCAATATTCCGGTGACGTTTAATTTGAGCGGATTTACTACTCAAAGCACCGGCACAATTACGGTGATGAACAATAGCGGTGTTTTTGTACAATTATCGGCGGCTAATCCGAGTGCTACTATCAATATGTTGGGTGATGGTATGGTGCATACGGTGACTGTAAGCGACAGCGAAAGCGGTTGTTTATCACAATTTACCTTTGGTTTGCCATATTGCGACCCCTGCGATGCCGAAGCAGGTACAATGCCGGCATCTATTCAGTATATTTGTGATGGCGGCACGGCGCAGTCTGCCGTTATTGTCGGAACACCCGTATTAGAAGAAGATGATGCTTTGATGTACATTATACATTCTACGGCTGATGCTTCGGCGGGTACTATTTTTGCCTCCAATAGCACAGGTGTTTTTACGGCTTCCGATGTGCCTTCGCGCAATACCATTTATTATATTTCGGCGGTGGCGGGTAATGCTATCGGCAATGGAATGGTGGATTTGAATGATAATTGTACTCAAATTGCAGCAGGAACACCGGTGGTATTTTTAGAGCCTATCGTTATTTATCATAGTATAGAGTGTTTGAATGATTTGGGAGAATTTCAGGTGTTTGCAGGTATTACGGGCGGCTTGCCTGAATACCTATGGTGGCAAGCGCAGGACGGCTACTATATTATAGAAGGCGACTATAATGATGATGCTTCTATTTCGTATGCCGAACAATTTTTTGGTAAATACTTTCCCTGACGGCTCTACTTATACTATTGCAGTATCTGACCAAGCGGGTTGTGCGGCTGATAATGTAGCACAGGAGATAGTGGCTTGTTATAAATTAGCAGTGGATTTGTTGTATTTTGAAGGAACTGTGCGCAGCGATGCTAATGTACTTTCGTGGGCAAGTGCCACCGAAAGCGGCAAAAACGAATATATCCTCACGCGCTCTTTTGATGGCGTAGCGTTTAAAGAGATTGCCCGTATCAATGGCACTGAAAACAGCAATGCCACCCAACACTATACCTTTGAAGATAAAGACCTTAAAAAAGGAACTATTTACTATCAATTATTGATACGCGATGAAAGCGGACAAGAAACGGCTTCGCGCATAGTGACGCTCTATCGCCAACCCGAAACATTCCAATTGTTGAGCGTATCTCCTGTTCCGGTAAATGATGTATTGACAGTGGTGTTGGAAAGCGTTGCTGACGAAACTGTACGCATACAGGTTAGCAATATAGAAGGAAAAATATTGAGCATACAACAGGCAGAAGCCCATAGCGGCGAAAATACTTTCACTTTGGATATGAGTCAGTTGTCGGCAGGGGTATATTGGTTAGAGGTTGGTGATGCACAACAAACTTTGCATCAACGTTTTATTAAACGCTAATACAGCCATTTTTATAAACCATAACACAATTTCATTACAAAGCAAAGCGGCAGATTTCATAAGATCTGCCGCTTTTGCTTTTTTTTTTTTCTGTTGCTCTCCGATTTTTATTCGAGAAAACCCGCATCAGGAACACGCAATTAATAGATTGTTTTATTGTAATGGCGTTATATGCTAAATTTTTTATAGAAAAAATAAAGAATCTAAGTGTACTTATCTCCAGCAAAGCATCACCTACCAAAAAAGGTAGGTGAACCTACAAAACGCAAAGAGCACCTACCCAAAAGTAAGGTAGTACCTACCAAAAAGGTAGGTGAACCTACGAAAAGGCAAAGAGCACCTACCCAAAAGCAAGGTAGTACCTACCAAAAAGGTAGGTGAACCTACGAAAAGGCAAAGAGCACCTACCCAAAAGCAAGGTAGTACCTACCAAAAAGGTAGGTGAACCTACGAAAACGATAGGTATGGCTATAAAAAGGAAGTTCAGAATTTGAATGATGAATAAAAAGGGTAAAAAAAATTGGAGATGTGTAAACTTTATCGCAATATTGCAATATTAAACTAATAATACAATGGGCGCAAGCAAAACTGAACATTTTACCGAAAGCCAAAACCGTGTAGCCAATATTGCCAAAGCACTCGGACACCCTGCCCGCATTGCCATTATTGAGTATTTGCTCAGTGTGGATACTTGCATTTGCGGCGATATTGTAAACGAATTGCCTTTGGCGCAGCCTACCGTGTCGCAGCATTTGCGGGAGCTTAAAAATGCGAACATCATTAAAGGAAATATTGAAGGCAATGCTATTTGTTATTGTGTAGATGAAAATACCTTGCAACAATTGCAGGAGTATATAACACAATTATATGAGCAAATTTTAAACAGAAAAAAATGTTGTTAATTCATTCAAAATAAAAAAAACATATTTTCCATGCAAAATAACGAAGAAATCAAAGAGATGGTAAAGCAAAAATACAGCGAAATTGCTTTACAAGACCAAGCCGTCAATGCTGCTTCCTGCTGTGGCAGCGGAGCTTGCAGCACCGAAGTATATAATATTATGAACGATGAATATGAGCATTTGGACGGCTACCATGCAGCTGCCGATTTAAAATTGGGTTGCGGTTTGCCCACCGAATTTGCAAAAATCAGAAAGGGCGATACAGTGGTGGATTTGGGCAGCGGTGCAGGAAACGACTGCTTTGTGGCACGCCACGAAACCGGCGAAAACGGCAAAGTAATAGGCATCGATTTTACGGAGGCGATGATAGAAAAGGCACGAGCCAACGCCGAAAAATTGGGCTACAACAATGTGGAATTTAGGTATGGCGATATTGAAAAAATTCCGGTTAGTGCCAATGTAGCCGATGTGGTGGTAAGTAATTGTGTGATGAACTTAGTGCCCGACAAGCCCAAAGCCTTTGGCGAAGTGTATCGTATTCTGAAAAACGGCGGACATTTCAGTATTTCGGATATTGTGCTTACCGGCGAGTTGCCTGCAAATATCAAAAATGCCGCCGAAATGTATGCAGGTTGCGTAGCCAGTGCCATCGCCAAAGACGATTACCTGCAAATTATACAAAATACCGGATTTAAAAACATCACCCTTCAAAAAGAAAAATTGATTGTAGTACCCGATGATATTCTGAAAAATTATCTCAATGATGAAGAAATCGCCATTTATCATTCCAACAAAAATATCATTTACAGCATCACTGTTTATGCCGAAAAACAATCAAGTTGCTGCCAACCCGATTGCTGTTAAAATTTTGCAATGGCGGCGGGAATTTTTGCTTGTGTTTGATGAAAAATAACGAAGAATCCCAAAATGGATAATAAAAAGAAAATATTGGTACTTTGTACGGGCAACAGTTGCAGAAGCCAGATAGCAGAGGCGTATTTGCGACTTTTGCAGGCGATAGGGCGGAGGTGTATAGTGCCGGAGTAGAAACGCACGGCGTGAATCCCAGAGCTATTGCTCATAGAAGAAGATGGGATTGATATTTCGCATCATACCTCCAACAACGTGGAAGAATATATTGGTGTAGATTTTGATTTTGTTATTACCGTTTGTGATAATGCAAAAGAAAGATGTCCTTTTTTTTCAACAAAAGCAAAAAAAATCCATTACAATTTTCCCGATCCGGCTAAGGCAATAGGCACAGAAGTAGCAATTTATGAGCAATTCAGGCAGGTAAGAGCACAAATAAAAGCCGAGTGCCAACGTTTTGTAGATACCTATTTGTAGAGAATATATATCCGAAAAGAAACAAAGGTTTTTGTCAAAATCAGCCTAAAAAAAAACGGCAGTGTATTATATTACTATACGCTGCCGTTTCTTTTTTTTACTGCCGGTGTATTTTTATTATTTATACTAAAAAAATTCCACTTCATAAGAATAGATACTTCATTGTCTTCTTTTTTTTACAATGAGCACGGGTAAATATGATAAAACAACAAAGTGATATTGTGAAAGAAGGTGTAATAATGGTTAAATATTAAAAATCCGTAGTATAGTTTTAGAATACCATACTACGGATAAAATAAAATTGATGTGCTCTAATGATTTGGGAATTTTTCGGCTTTATTGTATGGTATCATTTATGATAAATGCTGCACTGCCAAACGGTGTATATTGTTGAAATAAGCAGCGGCTTTGAGCAGGCGGCTGCCATACCACGAAAAATAAGTGCCATCTACCAAAAGTGTTGCGCTGTTGGGCAGCATCAGGCGGAAAGGATAAGTATGGTGCTCTTTAAACGGAAAAGGCTCTGACGAAAACAACAATACCGCCGGTTGTTGTGCTACTACTTCGTTTATTTCTACTTCGGGGTAGCGCAAACGAGGAGCAAATATATTTTCAAAGCCCGCACGCTCCATCATTGCACTGATAAAAGTATCGCCGCCCACGGTCATCAGGGGGTCGTTCCATATAAAATAAGCGGCTCGCAAGCGCGGCTGGCGTGTGGGATATTCCGAAAAACTCGGCTGATTTGTTGTAGAAGTGCCGCCGCATTTTCCGATTTTCCGCACAATTCGCCGAGGTACTGTATCATATCCAGCGCATCTTGAAGCGTTTTTATATCGCTCACCCACACCGGAAACTCCTCCGCCAAAGTCCTTATAGCTTCGGCTTCATTTTCTTCTTTGTTGGCGATGATTAAATCGGGGTGTAAAGTTTTTACTTGGGCAACGGATACATTTTTTGTGCCGCCCACTTTGGTTTACGCTGTTTCCAGTGGTAGGGTGCTCGCAAAATTTGGTAATACCCACCACTTCGTGCTCCAAATCCAGCTGCCAACAATTCTGTAATAGAGGGCACTAATGAAATAATGCGCTGTGGCGGATAGTGGGGCAACTGAGCAGAGCCTTGTAAAGCATCAAATGAAGTAAAATCATAAAGGTGCTAATTTTTTATAAAGATAGCCATTTTTGCACATTTTAAAGAATAAAACTACCGATATATTTTTCATTTGTATGCCTTGGTGTCCGCATCTTTTATCAAAGCAAGCATTATCCGCAAAACTGAAAAATCCGTTTTCGGTGACAATAACGTGGTCTAATAGCTGAATATCCAATAGTTTCCCGCTTTCGTGCAGACGCTTGGTGATGTTGCGGTCTTCGTTGCTGGGCTGCACATTGCCCGAAGGGTGGTTATGCACTACAATCAAAGAAGAAGCGTTGGATTCAAGGGCGCGCTTGAAAATGAGCCTAATGTCGGCAACCGTACCCGAAATGCCGCCGATGCTCAAACGCTCTTTGATGATGATTTTGTTGGCGCGGTTGAGGAGTAATATCCAAAATTCTTCGTGTGGCAGGTCGCGCAGCAGCGGCTGAAATAGCTCATAAATATCGTTGCTGCCTTTAATTTGCTGTCGCTGATACACCAAAGCCGTTTGGCGGCGTTTGCCGATTTCCAAAGCAGCCACAATACTGATAGCTTTTGCTTCGCCGATGCCTTTGAATTTGCACAAGTCGCTGATGCGCAATTTTGATAATTGGTTAAAGTCGTTATCTACGCTGTGCAAAATGCGCTGCGATAAATCTACCGCCGATTCGCGGCTGTTGCCCGAACCTATCAAAATGGCGATAAGCTCGGCGTTGCTCAGTGATTCGCTGCCTTTGGCAAGGAGTTTTTCGCGGGGGCGGTCGTCTGCTGCCCACTGCTTGATGCCTAATTTGGGGGTTTCGTCCGTCATAGCGTATTCATTTTTTTACCAAAAGCAAAAAAAAACCGTTTGAAAATAACGAAATATTTTTCAAACGGTTTTTTATTTAACAAATAAAATGGTGTTGTGCTTTTATTTAAAATCCAACAACTCTACTTTAAATACCAATACCGAATTGGGCGGAATGGGCGGCGGCGATTGTTTGCCATACGCCAAGCCCGAAGGAATAATCAACAAACCTTTGCCGCCTTTTTTGAATAAAAGGAATACCTTGCTGCCAACCGGGAATTACTTGCTGTAAAGGAAACTCTATCGGCTGATTGCGGTCGTAAGAAGAATCAAATTTGGAGCCGTTGAGCAAAGTGCCTTCATAATGTACTTTTACGACGCTTTGGGCGGTGGGATTGCCTCCGCTGCCTTCTTGTTCCATTACATAATAAATGCCGTTGGGCGTGCTTTGGCTTTCAAGCCTTTTTCGGCAATGTACTTTTCAATGAGGGCTTTATCGGCGGCGGCTTGGTCGGCGGCACTCAACTCGGCAGCAGGTGGCGGTGTGTTGGCAGGGGCTGCATTGTGGGTGGCTTCGGTAGCGGCACCTTCTTCGCTGTGTTGTGCAGAGGGTTGCTTGCACGCAACCGCCGACAGCAGCAGCAATGCCGCCAAAAATGATGTTTTAGTGCTGTTCATTTAAAAATTAATTGAATTAAAAATAAAATGCAATTTCGTTTGAAACAACAAAGTTGATAAAAAATGAGTTGCTACACCAATTATCGTTTAAAAAAGACCAAAGTCTTTATAATTTTGTTGCAGCTTTGCTGCAAATACTTGTTTTTGATTTTTTTCACCTTACATCACCATCTTTTACAAGAATTATCGCTCAAAAAATTATAAGCAATACACTGATTTACAACTCAATTTCAAAGAAGGATTGGTGGGCATTATCGGCAAAAATGGAACCGGAAAATCTACTATTTTTGATGCCGTAGTGCACTGCCTTTTTGGAAAAGATGAAGATGAAAAAGTTATATACGCTCTGTGATGGCACCCGAAACTGCTCCCGTAGAGTTGCTGCTTATTTTTGAAGTAGGAAATACCCCGTATAAAGTGCTAAGAAAATACAGAGGAAAAGACCTCAGTAAAGGCACGATAGAAGCAGAATTGTATGATGAAAACAAAAAACCTTGTTGGCGAGCAGTGCCAAAGAAGTCAATGCACAAATCAGTAAAATAATCGGTATGGAGTACGATGCTTTTAAGCGTTCGGTGTTTTCGGGGCAAAAAGAACTCGCCGAGCTATCGACTGCCAAACCCGCACAACGCAAAGAATTGGTGCGTAAAATACTGGGCGTGGAGCGTTTGGAGGTTATTCAAAAAAATATCAACAGCGACAAAACCGCCATCGCCAACGAAATTAAAGGAAAACAAGAGACCCTGTTGAGCAATGAAGCCCTGCAACAAAAAAATACCGAAATCGCCGAAATAAACGCCAATATTGAACGCTTGCAACAACAACAGCAACAAACCCAACAATTGCTCCGTCAGCAGGAAGAACAACAAAGCCTACATCAAACGCAGTGGGCAGCCGAAGAACAAAAAATGCGCCACCATAATGAACAAATCAACAATTGAACCGTTTGGAGGCAAATTTGGAAAGCCTGCAACAACAACTGAAAAAAGAAAAAAGAACAAGCGCAGCAACTTCAACAACTTCAACAACAATGCGCCGACCAACAAAACGACATCAACACATTTTTACAACAAAAACAAGAAATAGAACAACTCCGCCAACAAGCACAACAACAAGCCGAATACGAAAAAAAACAGGCGACCCTCCTCGCTCATAAAACACAACTTGATGAATTGCGCGAAATTGTTACCAAACGAAAAGAGGAGCTTAAACCACTACCCGATTTGAAGCAGCAAACGGAACAACTGCGCCAACAGGAACATCAATGGCAGCAAACCATACAACAACAACGCCTTCACGACAGCAGCATTGACCAACAAATACAACAACTGAAAGGCAAAATAAAGGATTACGAACAAAAAATCGACAAATTGCAGTCGCTCAACCGCAATGCCCCTTGCCCTACTTGCGCACAGCCCCTGCTCGATATGTACGAAAGCACCCTGAACACCCTCCGCAGCGAAGTGGAAGCCGCCGCCGCCGAAATGCAACCCTTGACAATACAAAAACAAAATGCTCAGGAACAACTCCTTCAAAGCGAACAAAACCTCGCAGCTTGCAGAAATAATATTCACATAAAAGATAAAGAATACAATACACTCGTACAAATGCAACGCCAACAGCAAGAGGAGATAATGCGAGGTATGGAAATAAAAAAAATAATGGAACATATTGAAGATGACCTTAAAACAATGCCCGCTTTTACCTTAGACAAGCTGTATTTTGAACAACTCCAACAAAACTATAAGCGTTTTGAACCCACTTATCAACAATATATCATCAACAAAAATCGCTGCGAAAAAGATACGCCCCTTGTCCTCCAAAATATCGGCGAATTAGAACAACGATTGGAAAAAGGAAAAGAAATGATACAAACGGCGCACAACGATATACAAAAAATAGATTTTGTGGCAAAACATTATGAGGCACTGAAAATAAAACAACAAGAAATCGCCAACCAACTCACCGATACGCGCCAACAAATTTCTGGCTTTCAGGTGAGGCAAGAACGCCTGAATGGAGACAAAAAACTACTCCAAGCCGCCATAGAACAGCAGCAGCATATTCAGGAGCAAATACAAAGCCGCCAACAAGAAGCCGATGTATTGGGAAAATTATACGAGTTGGTACGCGAATTTAAAAACAATATCCTGCTGCGCATCAGCCCGCTTATTTCCAACGAAGCCAGCCTTTTGTTTAGCCAAATTACCAAAGGCAAATACGAACATATCAGCGTGGACGACAACTTTGAATTTCATATCATAGACGGCGGCAAGGCATATCCTATCAGCAGGTTTTCGGGCGGCGAACAGGATTTGGCAAATTTGTGTTTGCGGATTGCCCTGAGCAAAGCCATTACCGAACTCAGCGGACAGCAGGCAATGAATTTTTTGGCTTTTGATGAAATATTCGGCAGTCAGGACGAAGACCGCCGCCAAGAGATTTTATTTGCTTTGCGCCTCTTGCAGGAGCAATTTCAACAGATATATATCATTTCTCACGCCGAAAGCATTATCAATGAGTTTCCTAATATTCTGCAAGTGAGCCACCAATCCGGCAGCGGCAGTTGCGCACAATGGTTAGATTAAATGATATGGCATACGGTTTTTATTTGCCTAAATAAACCTGAACCTTGTAATATTTTATATCGTATTTTGAAAAGCTACACAAATTCAATAAAATTTATTAAAATTAATGATGTATCTAAAAAAAGATGCTTAACTTTGCGGTTGTATTTTGAATAAGTATATATTTTTAATATTATACCATTATTTTATTAATTCAGCTAAAACCAATTTATTTATGAAACATCTGAACAAAATTGCTTTGTCAATGATGGCTTTGGCAGTAAGTTTTTGTGTAAATGCACAAGATGATATGCCACCTAACGCGAAGCCTGGAAAGTGCTACGCTAAATGTTTGATGCCCGATGAATACGAAACAGTAACCGAGCAAATCTTGGTGAAAGAGGCATCTAAAAAAATTGATGTGGTGCCTGCCACTTACAAAACCGTAGATGAGCAAATCTTGGTGAAAGAAGGCTACAAAGTATTGGAAGTAGTACCTCCTACTTATACTACTGTAACCGAACAAGTGATGGTAAAAGAAAGCCCGGAAAAGATTAGAGTATGTTCCTGCTGTTTACGAAACCGTAACTGAGCAAGTGTTGGTAGCTCCTGCCACTACTAAATGGGTGCGTGGTGAAGCAAATGCTAACCATGTTTCTGCTAATCCCGATGATTGCCGCGTGTGGTGTTTGAAAGAAGTACCTGCTGAGTATCGCACTGTAACTAAACAAGTTTTGAAACAAGCTGCTACTACTACCAGCTTAGATGTACCTGCCGAATACAAAACTGTAACTAAAACAGTAGTACAATCTCCGGCTAAAACTGTAGAAAAGAAATTCCCGCTGAATATCGTAGTGTAACTAAACAAATCGTGGACAGAGCGGCTACTACTAGCAGCGTAGATATTCCCTGCTGAATATAAAACTGTAACCAGCCGCAAATTGAAAAAGTAGGTGGTTTCACCGAATGGCGTAGTATGCGAAGCTAATATGAGTGCCGCTACTATCCGTCAAATTCAAGGAGCGTTGAAAGGAAAAGGCTACGATCCAAGGTCCGATTGACAACGTATTGGTAGCAAAACCCGTGAAGCTATCATGAAATTCCAAAAAGACAACGGCTTGGCTGTAGGTATCAATGGTACTTCAGTTCCTGTTGAAACAATGAGAGCTTTAGGTTTATAATCCTATTTTATACTAAATATTAAAAAAAGCCCGAATTATTTGGATATAATTCGGGCTTTTTCTATTTTCGCGCTGAAGATAATTTTAATACAAAAAATTAATCGCCTCACCCCTCATCTTGTTTTGCGCATGAAGTTGATAAAAATTGCTTTGCTCGTATTTTTTACCGTTCTTTCTTATACCAATTCTGCTCAATCACAAACTTATTATCAAGGCTCTTTTGAAGAAATCAAAGGCGAAGCTCATCTCAAAGGAAGACCCTTTGTGATGGCATTCGGTGCGCCTTGGTGCGAACCCTGCAAACGTATGGAATACGAAGTGTTCGAATCACCTACCATTCAATCTATGCTCGACAAATATTTTCTTTTATTATAAAGTAAATGCCAAGCAGAATTTAACCTCACCGCTGTAATGAACGAAGTAAAGTATATCCTACTCTTATCTTCTTTGATGCCGAAGGCAAAGAAAAAAACGCCTCACCCGGATACAGCGATGTAAATGTGGTGCTGCGCGAACTCTTGAAACACAAACCCAAAGTTCCCAACAGTACATTTACACAATTTAGATAGTAAATCATTCTAAAAGTCACATATTTTTTTACCAAAGGCTGCCCGCATTTTTTTTGATGTAGGCAGCCTTTGGAGTTTTTTAGGAATAAAAAACTTCTGAATACAAAACCGACAAACAAAAACAAACTGAATTTTGTTATAAAAGTGACTTCATTATTGTCTGTCTCGGTAATCAATAAAAATTTTAGTCATTATGTCTGAAAAAAAAATGTTTATAGCCCACCCAAATTCTCCAGAACAGGAAACTGCCCTGCACGACTTTATGAAACTTCATAAAATTAACTATGAAATTTCTTCTGAGGAGTTGTATAACCCCGAATTTGTAAAAATGATTGAGAAAAGCAAAAAACAACACAAAGAGGGAAATTTTATCACATTGGAGCAAGAAGATATTAAAAGTTTTTTGGGAATAAAATGAGGTATAAAATAGAAATTACCCAAGAAGCCCAAAAACATTTTGAATTTCATAAGTCGGCAGGGAACAGCATAATTACCAAAAAGATATATGTACTTCTTACCGCACTCACTGAACATCCTTTTAGAGGAGTTGGAAAACCTGAACCACTAAAATATAATTTAAGCGGATTATGGAGCAGAAGAATTAATAAAGAACACCGACTTGTATATCAGGTAAAACAAGAAACAGTGATCATTTATTCAGCTTTTGGTCATTATTTATTGTAAAAACAGGGCGATTGTTTTTATGATTACAAAAATCATATACCCGCTTCAAAAGCTGTCGACTGATTTTTTTCAAAATTTTAGTTTTTTTCTTGCAACAATACCGCTAACTGTTGTCGTAAAAACTGTATTTCTTCGTTTTTTTTTCAGCGAATTTTCCAGATGTTCTATTAATTGCTGAGTAGCCTCGTTGTAGTTCTGGGTAAAAGTACCTTTATAGCCACCATTATATTGGGAGTTAATAAAAATCTGCCTTTCGTCAAAGTTACTGATAAATTCGGTACTTACCTCTAAAATTTTAGCTATTTGCTGCAAACGTTCCACATCAAGACGAGTTTCATTGCGTTCAATTTTGCCATAAGCCTGCGGCGATACATTTAGTTTTTCGGCAATGTATTCTTGTGTAAGCCCTTTCAATTCGCGTATTTTTTTGATTTTTTCGCCTACGGGTTTCATATAAATTGGATTTTAAGGTATTAAAAGTTGTATTGCGTATGTAAAAAGTAATATAATGTGTTGTAAATGTATGAAAATACAACCAAAATTATATAGTTTTTTGTAAAAAATTTTTTTTAATCTAAACTATATCAAATTTTATGCGGAAGCTATTCTATTTAGTGATGTTTTATTTTTTACATCAAATCAATATTTTATCTCAAAATTATATTGATGTCATTGGTCAAAATTCGGGTTTTGGAACAAGTGCTCCAACCGGAAAACTACACGTTATCGTTAATAGTACGCAAGAAGAAGGAGTCCGTATATCCGACGGTCAAAATGGAAATATCAATATTCAACCGATAGAAGGAGGATTCTACAGCGGACCCAGTGGTTTTCAAGCTATTAATTTTAATGGCTTCTATAACAATTATGGAGGTAATACAGGTATTGGCGGAGAAAGCATATATAACACTCACTAAATCTCGGTGGCGCTTAGTGGTAGACCAGAGAAATTATTGCGATTATTTCAGAATTGACATCATCACCTCAACCCACCAAGCAACCTTTCTCTCGGATCACCTTTTTAATAGGTCCCGATGGTAATGCAGGTTTTGGTATTATGCCTGCTTTATTTTTTTCTCAACAAAACTATCCAAAATCACGTTTACAAGTGTCAAACGGAGATATTTATATTGAAAGTGCTACTAATGGAGTTATTATGAAATCGCCTAATGGGCAGTGCTGGCGACTGACGGTGAGTGATACAGGTACTCCTGTGTTTTCTAGTATTACTTGTCCGTAAAGTTTTAATGGGTAGTGTAAATCAAAGTTTCTAATACCAAAGGCTGCCCGCATTTTTTTTGATGTAGGCAGCCTTTGGAGTTTTGGGAATTTAAAGTATTAATCCGATGTTTTTAATGCTCACGATTTTTACCAGTAAATAAAAAAGGTACTCGTTTCCATAACAGAAACAAGTACCTTTTACATATCCACTATTTATATACTCACGTTTTTTCGTTTTTGTTGCCCATTTAAGATCCAGGCAAAGCCAATGGTATAAAATCATTTTCATATCACGCCAAAAAAGTTTTTTATTTTGCTATTACCATTTGTTTGCTGTCTGCCGCTACGCCGTCTGTTATGAGCGTGTATAAAATAAATGCCCTGCGGCAAATCTTTTAAATTGATGTTTTGCGAGCCTGTGCCGCGTGCTTTGATTTCATATACTGCCACTTCTTTGCCTTCTATGGTGACGATGCGCAAAGCGGCACTGCCCACCTGCTGCGGAATATAGAAATCTATGCGTGTTTTTTTGCTGAAAGGGTTGGGTACGTTTTGTGCCAAAGAAACCGCCGCTTCGTTGTTGTTGTCGGGCTGCTCCAAACCGTCCACCCAGGGAGTTTCGTAGCCCAGCTCGCCTTTGATGGAATCTATTTCGGCTTTTAAACTTTCAATCATTGCCTGCTGCTCCTGAATGGCGTTGATGAGCGGCAGTACCAACTCGGCATAGCGCACCGCATATTGGTCTTGGCTGTGCTGTGCCGGAACGACCACACTCGCCGTTGTTTCCAATTTGCTGAGGGTTTGTGCTACTTCTTGCCCTACCAATCCCTGATAAGTGAGCGAGTCGTTGCTGTTTTGCCACGAAAACGACACCGGACGCAGTTCTTTGATAAAATTCAATCCTAAATGAAAATCTTGTATGTTGTTCATCATATTCTGGTCGGCGATGGTGGCAAAGTTGTTTTGTGCTTCTATGCTGTGGATATTCATATCGCCCAAGCGGATTTTGTTGGGTGTGGTCACTTTTGCGTCCCAACCGATGGCGGTGGCATTGACCAGAGTGTCGGTGTAGCGACCTTCGGCTTTTGAACCCAAAAAGGTATTACAATATCCCAATTGATTGGTATAGCCCGCACCCTCACCGATGAAGGTATTGAACCAACCACCTGTATTATTAAAGCCAGCATTGTTGCCCAAAAAAGCATTATAAGCTCCCCATGTGTTTTGTGCACCGGCACTCAAACCCATAAAAGTATTGTCGTGCCCTTCGGTATTATTGCGCCCCGCTTCGTGTCCTACAAACGTGTTGAAATTCCCAAAAGTATTATTCATTCCGCTATCGTTGCCTACAAATGTATTGCGATAACCTACGGTGCTGCTCTTGCCGGAACGATGCCCGACAAAGGTATTGGAATAGCCATTGGTATTGGCGTTGCCCGCTTCGCCGCCTACAAAAGTATTGTAGTTGCCGGTGTTGTTGTTGTAGCCCGACAAACTGCCCAAAAATGTATTATACACGCCTGATACATTGCCAAAACCCGCCGTTTTGCCTACAAATGTATTGTCGCTGCCGTAGTCGTTGAAAGTTCCGGGCACTTTTCCGATAAATGTATTGGACGAGCCGGTACTGTTGTACAAGCCCGATTCTGCACCTAAAAAGGTGTTTGATGAGCCGGAAGTTGTAGCGTTGCCCGAACTTTGACCGATAAATGTATTGTTGAAACCCGATTCGTTTTAAAACCCGCACTCCTGCCGATAAACGTGTTGTTTTCGCCGATATGTTGGCACTGCCCGCCGTAAAACCGATAAAAGTATTGGACAAAGCATCGTTGCCGTTGTTTCTTCCGGCATCAATGCCAATAAATAAATTGGTGGGGTGATTGCTGTGCCAGGCACTTATGGGGGTATTGGCGGCACTGCAATTGCAGCAGCGGATTTTTGTTGCTTTGATTAAACGAAGCGTATATAATTAATTTAGAGGTGTCCTCCATATTATTTACAATAACAGGGGCATCTAAAAGTGTTTGTGCCTGAATAATGCCATTGCTCAACAATAAGCCTGCACTGATACAAAAAGCTGCAAGGGAGATAGTCTTTTTATTGCTCATGGGTGAATTTAATTTCACCAAAAAGCATAAAAAAATATGCCATCTTTTCTGTTTTGTGCCATATTTCTTATTTTCTGACATCAAAGGTCAGCAATAAAAAGTGCAGATATTGGTGAATTTACAAAAAATATTACTCCACTCTTACGCGCGGGTCTATCCACGCATAGAGCAGGTCGGTGAGCATATTGACTATAATAAATAAAGTGGCTGTAAAAAGTACTGCTCCCATCACCAATGGAAAATCTAAATTGTTTAGTGCCACCACGCTCACATAGCCCAAACCTTTACAATCAAATATTAATTCAATAAAAAAAGCACCCGTAAGTACCGAAGCAAACCAGCCCGAAATGGCGGTGGCTGCCCGGATTGAGCGCATTGCGCAGGGCGTGTTGAAAACACCGTTTTTCGGCTCAATCCTTTGGCGTGGGCAGTGCGGATAAAATCTTGCGACAGCGTATCTATCATAGAACTTCGGGTGAGTTGCACAATAATTGCCAAAGGGCGCAACCCCAAAGCGATGAGGGGTAGTATCATATTTTTTGCCTGAAAAATGGCATTGCCGCCATCGTCTAATGTGTAAAGCGAGCCGCTATGATTCAATCCCGTATAATCTTTGAGCCAATAGCCCAGCAACAAGGCTATCAGAATACCCGCAAAATAGGAGGGTTGCGAAATGCCCAACGCCGATGCCGCTACAATGAAATGGTCAAGGGGTGTGTTTTTTTTGAGAGCTGCCACTACTCCCAAAACAATGCCCAATACCGATGCCAGCAGCATCGCCAAAGAGCCGATGAGCAAAGTGGTGGGGAGTGCTTCGAGGATAATGTCGCTTACACGGCGGCGACTTTGATAGGAACGCCGCAAAAATGGTTTTTTGAAGCACAGCGTTTTTTCTCCGATTTTGAACAACGGCGTATAACGATACTCGGCGCGGTGGGCGGGTGTATCTTCGTACAACGACAAAGGCGAAATATCGTTGAGATAAAAAATAAATTGTTTCCACAAAGGCTCGTCTAAATGCTCGGCACGGCGCACCGCTTCAATTGATTCGGCATCGCTGCGCTGCCCCATTGTGAGGCGGGCAGGGTCGGGCAACCAACGAAATAGTGCAAATACCAACAACAACACGCCCAACAATACACTCAGTGAATATAAAATACGCCGTATTAAGTAGTTGAACATAGCTTGCTGTGTTGATGATTTTTTTATATCAATGAAAAGAATTAGCTGCTGCGAATTTATCAAAAAATTAAACTTTGTAAAGAGAATTATTTTTTATTAAAAAACTTATTGATTATCAATTCGTTGTGAGTCTTAATTTTTTGTATTAATTATACTGTACGGGGCAACGGTTTTGTTTTTTGTATGGCGGCTGTTGCCAAAATTATTCGTTTTATGATGATTTTTATTGATTTTATACACATTTGCCGCATCTTTACACACGCATCATTTGTATGAATTTTGATATTTTTTTTAACTTTCAACAACTGCTTTTTTAAAAAAAAATTATGTCTTCTTTGCAAGATACCATTGTCGCTTTATCTACACCAAACGGAGCAGGGGCTATTGCCGTCATACGTTTGTCGGGCAGCGAAGCCATTGCCATCATTCAAAGTGTTTTTTCAAAAAAAGATTTTCATCAGGCGGCTTCGCATACTTTGCATTTGGCACTGTGAAATATCAAAATGAAATGATAGATGAGGTGGTGCTGGGCTTGTTTCGTGCGCCGCACTCCCATACCAGCGAAAATGTGGTAGAAATTTCGTGTCACGCTTCGTCTTATATCATCAACCGTATGTTGCAAATACTGCTCCAACAGGGCGCACGACTCGCCAAAGCAGGTGCATTTACGTTGCGTGCTTTTGTAAAAGGAAAAATGAAGCTCTCGCAAGCCGAAGCAGTTGCCGACCTCATTGCTTCCGAAACACAGGCGGCGCATCAGGTGGCTATGCGGCAGTTGCGTGGCGGTGTGTCGCAGGAGATAGCCGCGCTGCGTCAGCGTCTTATTGATTTTGCGGCTTTGGTGGAGTTGGAGTTGGATTTTTCGGAGGAAGATGTCGCTTTTGCCGACCGCCGACAGCTAACGGCACTGCTGCACGAAATTTTACAGACCATTGAGCGCATCAAATCTACTTTTGCGCTGGGCAATGCACTGAAAAACGGTATTGTGACGGTGCTGGCGGGTCGTCCGAATGCCGGAAAATCTACGCTTTTGAACGCGCTGCTGCAAGAAGAACGCGCCATTGTGAGTCCGGTGGCAGGCACTACGCGCGACACTATTGAAGAAACCCTCAATATTGAAGGGGTGGCGTTTCGGCTCATTGATACGGCGGGTATCCGCGAGGCGGGCGACCAAATAGAGGCTCTCGGTATTCAAAAAACCTTTGATAAAGTGAAAAACGCCGCTATTTTGCTGTATGTGTTCGATGGCGGCGAACAAAGTGCGGCAGATTTGGCGGCAGATTTGGAGAAATTGCACCACGGCAATTTGCAGGTGGTGGTGGTGGTGAATAAGATGGATTTGCTGGCGGCACGCTCCGACCTGAGCGCGGCGACTTTGCAGTTGCAGGCGGGCGGCGAGGGTGTGACGTGGGTATATACTTGCGCACAAAGTGGCGAAGGTTTGGAGGCGTTGAAAACCGCCATTTACGATACTGCTTTTACGCCGGCGGCACGTCAGGCGGTAGCGGGCAGCGACACGCTTTGGTGCAATACGCGCCACATAGAAGCCCTTTCGCAAGCCGCCGCCGCCCTGCAAGCCGCCCTGCACTGCATCGGTAGCGGCAATAGCGGCGAGTTGTTGGCGTTGGATTTGCGGCAAGCCCTCCATTATTTGGGAACGGTAAGCGGCGAAGTAAGTACCGAGGATCTTTTGGAAAGCGTTTTTAGCCGTTTTTGTATCGGAAAGTAAAGTGAAAATTAATAACAATAAATAAGAGAAAATAAAACATAAAAAGCCTTATAAATAAAGACTTTATAAAAAAATACTTTACTTTCCAATATTTCATTTAATTGTTGTTTTATGTTGTTATTTGTTGTATTTTTGTTGTTAAATTACATTTTTATATAAAGTAGCAACAATTAGCAACAATGAAAATTTTTTTAAGACAAAGAAAGCAAAGTAAAAAAGGTACTATTTCTCTTTATTTAGAAATATACAAAGGCACTACTCAAACACCCGATGGCAAAACAAAGCCGATTAGAGAGTATGAGTATTTAAACTTGTATTTGCTTGATAAGCCTACCAACCCGATTGATAAACAACAAAACAAAGAAAATTTAAAACTTGCTGAAAGCATAAAAGCCAAAAGAGAACTTGAAATAAAAAATGGTACTTATGGCTTTACAAATGAATTTAAGAGGCAAACCAATTTTATACAATACTTTACAAACCTTGTACGCAAAAAAGAAACCAAAGGGAATTATGGAAACTGGTACAGTACTCTTTTGCATTTAGAGGCATTTGCTGGAAAAAATGTAACGTTTAGTGATATTAATTTACAATTTGTTGAAAGGTTTAAGGAGTACCTAAATAAAGCAAAAAGGAAAGATGGTAAACCACTTGCAAACAATAGTAAAGCCTCCTATTTTGCCAAATTTAGAGCAAGTTTAAATGAGGCTATGAGAGAAAAAATTATTTATGGAAACCCTGCAATTGAAATTGTAAATTTTAAGTATCAAGATAATGCAAGGGAGTATTTAACCTTAGATGAGGTTAGAAAATTAGTACAAGTTCCTTGTAGGTATGATGTATTGAAAAGGGCTTTTTTGTTTAGTTGTTTAACTGGTTTAAGATGGAGCGACATTAATAATCTTATTTGGAATGATGTACAAAAAATAAACAATAATTGGAGGGTACATTTTAAGCAACAAAAAACCAAAGGGCTGCAATATTTGGATATTAACCAACAAGCAAGGGAGTTAATGCTGGATAGAGGCAAACCCGATGAGAGGGTATTTATAGGGCTAAAATATAGTAGTTACTCCAATGTAGAACTTAGCCGATGGATGTTGAAAGCTGGAATTACAAAGCAAATTACTTTCCATTGTGCAAGACACACCTTTGCAGTATTACAACTTACTTTAGGAACTGAAATATATACCCTTTCCAAGATGTTAGGGCATAGCGAACTGAAAACCACCCAAATTTATGCAAAAATTGTAGATGAGAAAATAAAAGAGGGAATGAATAAAATACCAAATATAAACCTTTAGAATATGGAAGATAAAATTAAAGAATTTGAAAAAGAATGGAAGTTTGAAAACCTACTAAAAGAAAGTACATATTTTAGAAATCTTTATGGTTACTTGTTACAATTTTCAGATAATGAATTTACCAATAATAGTTTAAAGAACTTTATTATTAATTGCAGCAATGCATGTACTTCTGTTTTTTGGGAATTGGCAAAAGGAGCAACCACAATAGATAACATTATTGAGCAAAGAAGTTATTATGAAATAGATACCAAATTAAATGATTTTGAACTTTATTGTACCAAGTTAATAGTAGGTTATCTTAGCTTTATAAGAGTAGCCCCAGACGATTTTTGCAATGTAGTTGAAAAAGATTTTACAAATAAAGTAGTGAGTTTTTTTCATAGGATATTGAATATAACAAAAAGACAAAACCAAGTTTGTGATTTTAAATATATTATTGATGTAGAGGAATACTACGATAATAACAATGATAATATTATTAAATTTAAAAGTAACTTTAAACTTAAACCAAACACCGACCAATATGTAATTGTTGATAAAAGGGAGTTTGCAGAAATTAAAAATAGATTAAACCAGCCCACACCTCCACAAAAAGAAATAAAGCCTATTAAATGGCTTAAAAATAGCAATTTACTTGCTTACCTTATCAATGAATTAAAAACTTTTGGCTTTATTGATGAGGATAGTATTTGGGCTATTTGTGAGCAATTATTTGTTGATAAAAAGGGCTTACCAATAAAAGCCCAAACCTTTACAAGTATGGTAAAAAATTATGAAGCTATTACAATGTATGATGAGAAAGGAAACCCTACTACACAAAAAGGAAAGCCAAAAACACATACAGAAATAACCGAGTTAATAAAAACACTAAAAGCCTTATCCAAAGAAATTGAGTAACTAAAAAACCTTTACAGCCCTTTACTGTAAAGCCCTATCAATTTTAATATTTTCTATTTCTATTCATTTTTGCACTTGTAATTACATACAAGACTTTTGCAAAAGTCAATTTTTTTAATTTTTAAAATATTGACAAAATGAATTTAGAACAAAAAAGAGGTACTTAACCCTCAATGAAGTAAGTCAATTTACAGGGCTATCCAAAAGCCACATTTACAAGTTATGCAGTACTGGAGGCATACCATTTTATAAACCTTTTGGCAAAGTAAATTATTTTGATAGGCTGGAGATTATAGACTGGTTAAAACAAAACCGAGTAGCCACCACCAAAGAAATAGAGGGCAAAGCCATCAATTTTGTAACCCTTAAAAATGTTACAAAATGATAGTACAATATACAAAGCTGGTAATGTTACCCGATGAGGTAAAAGCACAAAACGGTATTAAAGTAGGTGCAATAGTACCAAGATATGATTGTATTGCAAGGGCTGGTAATTACAAAGGGCTGGAGACATTTACCAACCATAAAGGGCAAATTTATTTTAATCTTACACCAAGTAGGGAGTTTATAGAAACCAATGGCAAACGATATGCTGAATATTGTTTAACTGGAGGCAAAAGCCTAAATTTTGGTAGTTTATACAAATTTATAGATTACCCAAACTTTGCCTATTCATACCCAAATAAAAAGCCATTTATAGGGCAAAAAAGAGAGCCAAACCCTCTTTATCCTTTTGGTAATGATTTGTATTTAATAGTTACCGATAAAGAATATACCTTTTTTGAAATACTGGTAATTGAGGGAGGTAGGAATTTACCCGAACACTATTTACAGCTTTTAATTGAGGGCTATTTTGATACTGAAATACAAAAATTGAGAGATGAGGCAAAACCGATTTTTGAGTACATAGGGCTTAATGCTTATAGTAAGTTGTAGTCAATGACAAATTTTGTCAATTATGTATGATACAATTAAGTTTTGGCTACCAAGTGAAAGGATAAAAGAAAGTGGGTATTTGCAAAGAGTACCCACACTTTTAACCAATGGAGAAAAAAGAGAAAAAAAAGACACTGGAGAGGTTTATTTTACTGGTAGCATTTTAGGTATGAGTGCATATATCGGAAACGCTGGTATAAGTTTAAAAGGTAGTATTTGCAAAAGCTATCTAAAAGATAATTTTAAGACCCTTACAAGACAAGATACACAAAGAGCCATTGAGCAAATACAAGATTTTACCAATTTACCAATATTACAAGCCGATGTAAAGCAAATAGATTTTGCCCAAAATATGATAGTAAGCCAAAACCAAATACTTTTTATAACCTTTTGGGAGAGTGCCACCACTATACAAGATTAGAACAACCAAAAAGCGTTTATTATAACAATTCAATGAGGCAAAAAGTATTTTATAGTAAAGTAGATGAGGGCAAAGCTAAAGGGCAAATTTTACCTACTATTTGGGCAAATAAGCATATTTTAAGGTATGAATTAAGATATACAAGCCGATTGCCTCAACAATTTAATACAAGCCAAATACAAGCCTTTAATTTATTTGATGAGGCTTTTTTATATTGGTATGGTAGAACGCTGGATAAATGAATATAAAAACATTAATAAAAACAATTCAATTTTAAACCAAATGAATAGTAAAGCAATAAAAAAGCCAAATGATTATATTATGCAACTGGCATTAATGAAAATAAATGAAATAGGTATAAATGGAGTGCTGGAGGGTATAGAAGATTTGAAAGCCCAAAACCATTTTAAACACAAAGAATATTACAGCAGATTAAAAGCCGATGTAAAAAAACTTTGTACAACCTACCAACCCGATGAGGGCAAAAGTTTAATTAATGAACTGGATAAAAAGGTAATGCGAGTAAAAGAGTATTATAGGTAAATGCGTATAGGAAGGTGTAATGATTGACAAATTTTATCAATAAATAATTAAAAATGAAAGCGGAATAGAATAGTAAGTTAGATAAAAACATTGAGGCATTTATTTAAGAATAGAGGGCAAAAGTTTTGATGAGATAGCCGCGATTTAAAAACCTCCAAACAAACTTTAATAGAGTGGAATAAAAAAGAACTTGTAAGAAATGCAATAGATGAGGGCAAAGCATTTAAAATAAATACCCTTGTAAAAACATACAAATTTAATTTATCCAATAGGGTAAAAACTTATTTAGAACTTTCACAGAAAATAAATGATGAGTTATTGAGTATAGATTTAGCCGATATAAATACTGATACTCTTTTAAAAATGAGTATTGCAAATGATACAAGGATAAATGAATTAATAAAAGATAAAAAGCAATTATTTGGTACTCCCACTATTGAAGTAATAAGATATTCTGATAATGAAGATTGCTACTTTGTTTTAAATGCCGATGAGTAAGAAAAACCCAAAAACAGACTAAATACATACCGATTTTGAGCCTCCCGATATGGAGGCTTTTTTTGTTAATTTACTTAAAATTGTTGCTAATTTAATTTTAATTCAACTAAAAAAACATATAAAGTATTGATTTACAATGCTTTTGTATTAGTGCTTTGCTTTTTGTATCGGAAAGTAAAGCGGGAAACTGTTTGCCTTTATACGGATTAGGTATTTAAAAAAAACGTCAAGTGCTGACCTCCTTGTAAAAAAACTGCCTTCTACAGCCTATTTAGTGGCGAAATAAGTAAGAACATTAATATTGCAATTCTGATGTTAGTGGCAATTTTAGGACAAACACAGAATTGACAGACTTTAATCAAAAGATAATAAAAACAAAAAATGTTTTACAGATGGACTTTAAAATTCATACTACAGCAATTTATAACTGTACCCTTGAAAGGGCATTCAAAGTTCCTATCTTATGTGACGTAACCAAAGTTCACACTGGATATGGACTAATGCCAAAGGTTACAAAAACAACCAATGACGAGGATTGGGGTAAGGTAGGTTCAATAAAAAATGTTTATGCTGGACAATCATTAACATTTAAAGGAGGAGAAGTTGGAACTGATAAGATTATTGAGCGTATAGAAAATAAATATTGGAGGGTTGAAGTTGGGAATTTCAAATCTTGGTTGTTTAATATTTGGAAATTTACTTTTGAATGGACAACAACAGAGATTGAACCGAACAAAATAAAAATCAATTACGACTACACCATTCACGGAAAGGGTTTTGTATTTATTCCATTTCAATGGCTTTTTGCAAATGTTTTTTATACAAGATATATGAAACAAGTACTCGAAAATGTGAGAAATATGGCAGAAGGTGATGAGCCATTTCTATATGAATAGAATGAAAAATAGTCATTAACAGCGGTTTTGCTCAACGCGGGCATTTGGTCAAAAGAAAGATCTCATTCCTTTGGAAATTTACGTTTCATTTGAAATATTCGTTCCCTGAAACCCGCGTTGGGCAAACCCGCGGACCGTTTTTCGGATATTATTTTCCATTATAAGGATTTCACACACCTACGGCGTTAGTGGGCTTTGTCTCCTCGTTATAGTTTTAAACAGGCTCAACCCCCCCCTACACCTTTATCAGTCGTTTGCCGATGGCGTGTAGCACTTCTTTGATAAACGGTACTTTCTGCGCCGATTCGGGTCGCTGAAAACGCCCCGCCAAAGCCTCCGGACTGCCGCCACGCATCACTATCGGTGTGCCGCGCGGTGTAAATATCTGCTCAGGTAATGGTTTTTAATTAACTGTTGGTGATTTGGCAATATTGTATCTGATGATAAAAAGCCTGATAACAATGTCATTGAAAAAATCGCTTTTAGAAAAAGACAATGTTTTTCGCGTGAGCCTACCCAAAGCCTGCCGAATGGTGTTGTTCCAACGCTCCATATGATTGGTTTGTCCAGTATCTTTACCTACGAGTTGATGTTGTCCTGTTTGTTCAAAAATAAAGTTGTAAGCAGCCCAAAAATCACTAAAACTTTGCTGGAAACGAAAACGCTCAGGTATGTTTTCCCAAAGTTTTTACAACTTTCTAAACTATGGTCTCCAATGAAGTATGCAATGATTTTGCGAGTTTTACGGCTAATTACTGTCCATAACCACCTTTTTGTGTTTTTTTACAAAATGTTGTAATTCATCGTATTCCAAAATATCTCCTGTGGTGGTACATCGTGCAGCGTTTCCTCTATGGTGCTCTGCTCCTGTCCCGCTGCCATCAGCCAAGCTCTCAGTGTATTACGAGATATATGAAAACACGAGCAATGCCTCGCACTCTCGGACGCTCTAAATAGGCTGACATAATCTCTTGTTTTCGCCATTCGCTACATTTTCCTCTAATTCTAACGTACCGTATTTATTACAAGCTTTGCAATGAAATTTCTGCTTTTTTGTTGTTTTGCAGTGTCCGTTTTTTGTTATATTTGGGCTGCCGCAATGACGGCAAGTTTTTATCTCTATTATCATATAATGTTTTTATTGCGCTAAGATAATTAATCAGTTGTTATAAAACCATTACCTCTGCTCAAAACTCTGATACGAGGCCCGAAAAGCGCGGCGCGGCTTGGTGCTGTTTACCAAATCGCTGCTATGCACCACCAACTGATTAAACAACAAAGCATCGCCCGCTTGCATCGTCACATACTGCGCTTTGTCTTCTTCTATGTATTCGGGCTTAATGCGGTCGTGGTGGGTTTCGCCTTTACGCGATACATCGGTAAAAATCCCTTGCGGTGCGAAACCCGGAATGAGCTTCATCGCGCCGTTGTCTATCGTCACATCGTCCATCGCCACCCACGAAATGTATTTCACCGGCTCATTGGGACGATTGATGAAATCCTGATGCCAAGGCACGGCGTTGTTTTTTCCTTTGGGCTTATATACCAAACAATTTTCGTACATAAATATATCTTTGCCTATCACACCTTCCAGCACGTCTAAAGCTCCTTTTTGCGTGCTACACTCCTGAAATTCGGGGTGTCGCTGAAACAAATCGTACAGTACGCCCTGATCGGAGCGATGCCGCAAATAATAATCGGCAAAGGATCTTCCAAATGTTGTTCGGCATAAGCCACAATGCGGTCGGTGAGTTGGCGCAGTGGCTGTAGTTCGGCTTCGGAAAATATGCCTTTGAGCAATACAAAACCGGTATCGCGCAGTTCGGCAGCAGCTTGTTCGGTGTTGAGCATAATATGAAAGTGTAAAAAATGTATAAAAATATACCAACGAAAAAAGCAAGGCAAAAATACAAAGAATTGAATTGCATAGGCATAAATTCATCATATCTTCTACAAAAATAAATGAAGCAAGCGGCGACAGTGTTTTATTTTTGCACCATAAAAAAAACGATTAAAACATTCTTATATTATGTCTTTGATGAACTTTAGAATAGGATACGGCTTTGATGTGCACCAACTCGCCGAAGGTTATACGCTCACACTCGGCGGTATTGTAGTGCCGCACCATCAGGGAGCAGTGGGGCACTCCGATGCCGATGTGTTGTTGCACGCTATTTGCGATGCTTTGCTCGGTGCGGCGGCTCTGGGCGACATCGGTACGCATTTTCCCGACACTGACCCTGCCTATCGCGGTATCGACAGCAAAATATTATTGAGCCGCGTGGCGCAACTCCTTCGCGAAAAGGGCTACACCATCGGCAATATTGATACTTCGTTGTGCTTGGAAAAACCCAAAATAAAACCCTACATTCCGGCAATGCGACAAAGCATAGCTCAGGTGCTTAATATCACCGAAGACCAAATTTCTATCAAAGCCACTACCAACGAAAAAATGGGTTATGTGGGGCGTGAGGAAGGACTTAATGCTTCGGCGGTTGCCTTGATTGTGCGGTTGTAAAAAAAATATCCCGTTTTTTGTTCCTTTTAAAAAATCTATTGCCAGCCGACACTATGTTTTTTTTAATGCGGAAACAATTTATAAAAATACAATGCCTTTTATTTTAAAAAGACAGAAAAACAAAGCAATGACAACATCAGGCTTTGTTTTTCTTATTATTTACTATTAAAGACTATATGAATGTATTATGTGTGTTGCGCAATACAAAGTGCTTACTTTTCTTGCAATCATCACACTATCTCAAATCTACAATTTCAATGCCTTTGTAGTTGTTTTTATTGAAAAAAAACAGGCTTTTATCCAAAGGTACATTGGTCTTAAAATCCTGCATTTCGTAGGTGATGCGTGTGCCGTTTTTGTTGAGCAATACTGCTTTCATCAATTGGCGGTTGTTGGTGGCGATGCTCAAAATTACTTTAAAAAAGGCATTTCGCGGTTTTGCGGGCTGAGTTCTATTTCATCACAGACAATTCCCCGCACTTTGATAGCAGGGCGCATTTGGTATTTGTAGCCGTCTTCGTAAATCGTAAATAACTGTGCGGCGACAATTCGGCATTATCTCCTGTATTTTCGGTAATCTGAATTTCTTTGTTTTCCTTCAAATACGTCCACGTAGTGCTACCGTCCGAAAATTGCTCCAATTCGGGTGTTTCCAAACGAAAACTGCACGACTGCATATACAATTTGCCTTTGTATTGTTCCTGAATATCTGCATCTTTATTCTCTACAGCCACTGTAAAATCTGCTTTGACGCTGTTGTGGGTTCTGAATTTTTTGGCAGTAGCATCTAAAATTTTTTTGGCAGCAGGGTCGTATTGCGCCCATATATTCGTACTGCACAAAATCATCAGTAGTGCGGCATTGATGAAATAACGTATCATAGATGTTTTTTTTCTGTTGTTTTTATTGTGTGTGAGATAGTCGGGGCGTGATAAAGTTTAAGCGGAGCATTTTAAAAAAAAATATACTCCGCTTAAAAAAAACAAGAGCCGCAATTATTTTTCACTGTTTTTTTTCTTGTCGGGTTTCACCAATTCCGGAAAATGGGCGAGTGCATTTTGGCAGCGCGGCAAAGACACCGCCTGCACATAGTGGTCGGCGGGATTGAGGCGTGCATAATTTTGATGATAGGCTTCGGCGGGATAAAAATTGCGGTAAGGCAATACTTCCACCGCTATTTTTTTTGTAAATAATTTTTGTGCCTCCAACTCCTCAATGTAGCGAAGTGCGGCTTTTTGTTCGGCTTCGCTTTTATAAAAAATGGCAGAACGATACTGCTTGCCAATATCAGGACCTGTCCGTTTTCCTGTGTTACATCACCCGCAAAAAAATATAATTTGAGCAATTGTTCGTAAGTAATTTGTCGGGGGTCGTATTAAATTTCTATGGCTTCTGCGTGTCCGGTGCTGCCACTGCCCACCGCTTTGTAGGTGGGATTTGCCTCTGCGCCGCCCGTATATCCCGAAATCACTTCATCAACGCCGATAATCTGCTCAAAAATTTCTTCCATACACCAAAAACAGCCCTGCGCAAATACGGCGGTTTCCATACGGCTTTGGGCGCATAGCTGCGGTTTTGTTGTTGTTGCGGCGGTAGTTGCTCGTCAAATTGCAGGGATGTGCCGTTGATGCAGTAGCGCAAGCCGGTGGGTTCGGGACCATCGCCAAACACATGTCCCAAATGACCGCCGCAACGGGCACATACTACTTCGTCGCGCTCCATACCGTGCGAGTGGTCGGTGGCGGTGACAATGCTTTGCGGCGAGTAAGGCTGCCAAAAGCTAGGCCAGCCCGTACCGGAGTCAAATTTTTGCTCCGAACCAAAAAGTACCTGCTTACAAGCGGCACAGGTATAAAATCCTTTTTTCTTATTGTTGTTCAATGGGCTGCTGAAAGCGCGCTCCGTTCCTTTTCGCGCAGCACTTCATATTGTTGCTCATTCAATAAAGTTTTCCATTCGGCATCGCTTTTTTTTATTTTTTGCACAGCAGCATCGCTTTTATCGTTTTGTGCTATTGCTCCTGTTTTGTTTTGTTGGGATTCTTGGGCACAGCTCATCAAGGCAATACTCCATACGGCCGCCCATAAAAAAATTATTTTTTTCATGATATTAAGTAAAATGTGATGCAGATACATACGCCGCCAAGTGGCGTAAAATTGTATTTTTTTAATATAAAAAATGTTAAAGAAACTTCTTTTATTGGAAAACAAAGATGTATCATCAATGTTTGGCTTGATATGATACGATTTTTTGTCAAAAAAACAGCTTATTTACATTTGGCAAAATATCTTATATTTGTAACTCTATTTTATACCTCCAATCATTTCTGTATATGCACTTCAAAAAAAACTTTTTATTGCTTGCTCTTTGTTTGGGTATGGTTGCTTGTGAAGAAAAAGCACCTTTTATAGACCTGAGCGTACCTACCAACAATTTACCCGCAGAAGTGGTGAGCCTTGAAAGCGAAATTGCCACGCCACAAGAAAAAAAAGTGCTGATGGAGGAGTTTTCGGGCGTAAAATGTGTGAATTGCCCCGATGGTGCTGCCGAAATAGCAAGCATCAAAGCGGCTTTGGGCGAAGAAAAAGTGGTGTCGGTGACCTTGCACACCACCAATCTGGCAGAACCCATAGCAGGGAGCAGTACGCAAGATTTTCGCACACCCGAAGCATCAACTTTGTTGTCGTATTTTAATGTGTTCGGTTTGCCGGCAGTGGTGATAGACCGCTTTAAATTTGACGATATTTTTGATATAGCATTGTATCAAAATGCTCCTTGGCAGCCTTATGTAGAAAGCCGTTTGGCGGTAGCCACACCCATCAATGTGAGCATCAACGAAAGCGGCTACGAAGCCGACTCTGCCGCAATATGGGCGCAGGTGCAGATAGATTTTACGCAAGCCGTGAGCGAAGATGTAAAATTGAGTGTATATCTTACGGAAGATAATATCACCGATGCGCAGGAATTTCCGGGTGAAGTGATAGATGTCAATTATGTGCATCGTCATGTAGTGCGGGCGATGCTCACACCGGCGCAGGGTGTGTTGTTGGTGGGCAGCAATGCAGAAAAACCCGCCGGACAGCGTGTTATTCGCAATTTACGCATCAAAAATGTGTCTTCTGCCTGGAATTTGGATAATTGCGAAATCGTAGCCGTAGTGCATGGCAGCAGCGACAACAAAACTGCATTTCAGGTGGCAAAAGCGCATTTGGAGCATTGATATAATTTCTCCTAATAATTAAGAAGTTGTTTAGAGTTTCATAAAACAGGGAATAAGAGCAGAAAAAAAGGCATAATTTAAAAAAAATACACTCATTCTGTTAGATCTTTGTGGTTACTAAATCATAAAAAATCAACAAAGATGAGTGTACTAAGCAAAGATATTGTAAAAAAATGGATAGTTCCGCATTTAATATTGGGTAGTCGGGGTCCAAAAATCAAGATTCCTATAGAAGACATCGTTATGGCTATTCTATATCGCTTAAAAACAGGCTGCCAGCGGCGGAAATTACCGATGGGATCCTTTTTTCTGTTGCTGATTTTAGTTGGAACAGTGTGTTTCAACATTTCAATAATTGGTCAAAATTGGGTTGTTGGCGCAAGGCTTGGGTAAATTTGCTCCGATCTAAGTGCCAATTTTTGGATATGTCTAGTGTTGAATTTGATGGCAGCCATACGCCCGTAAAGCGAGGCGGACAAGCGGTGGGGTATCAGGGGCGAAAAGCCTGGGAAAAAAAAAGGAAAAAACAAGGGAAAAAACCTGGGGATTTGAATTTGTTGGCAATGGCGAGTCCGCAAGAAGGACAACATCACGACTTGTACCAAATAGAAGCCCTTTTTAAGAAGTATGTGCTATGTTAAAAGAGGCGGGTATCTCTTTAGAAGGGCTGTTTTTAAATGCAGACCCCGGATTTGACAGTCTGTCTTTTTTCTAAAGCCTGCGAACAAGAAGGCATCTTTGCCAATGTCAAACCCAACCCGCGCAACGGTGCTAACAAAAACGAAGAACCCTATCAAGACGGAACGCACATCTTTGATGAACAACTTTATAAAAATAGGTCGGTTATTGAACACGCAAACGCTTGGATGGACAGTTTTAAAGCCCTTTTAATCCGTTTTGAAACCTCCTCCCGAAATTGGACTTCACTTTCACTAATTGCTTTTATTGCTATTTTTATTCGCAAATTGGTCAAAAAAAAAACCTAAACAACTTCTAAATTTCCGATTTAAAACCGGCGGAAAAAGCGTCAAAAGATTGTTTTTGATAATGATTTTCGCCGATGTATTTGAGCAGGGCATCGAATTGCGCTGGCATACGAAAACCCGCAAAAGCATTGATGCGTTGTAGTTTTCGTCTAAAAAAGCTACGGTAGGGGGGCCCCTGCCCCCCCCCCCCCAGACCACGCCCCCGTGGCCCCCGCCCCCTCCGGCAGGACGAAAGTGATACGTTTGTCCTTTGAAAGTAATATCATTCGGGTTTTCGGCATTCATTTTTACGGCATAAAATTTTTGATTGACATAATTGCCGATATGCGGGTGCGAAAAAGTTTGTTTGTCTAATTTTTTACACCAACCGCACCAATCTGTGTATAAATCTACCAATACTTTACGCGGCTCTTTTTGAGCGGCGGCTTCCAATTGTTCGGGGCTTATCCATTGTATTTGGGTGGCATCGGCGGTGGTCGGCGTTGTGGCGGCGGCGGTTGTTGTTGTCGGTGCAGCAGCAGGAGCGGGGACTGCTTCGTTGGAATTGGTGGTAGTGGCAGCAGCGGCAGGTGGTGTGGCAGTTTCGGCAGGTGTGTTTTTGCAGGCAACCACACTTATCAGGGCTATCATTATCCAGCTCGCAATATGGTGTTTTTTTCTTAATATCATTACAAATAATTTAAATTTTTTTCAAGTATGATTAAATCGTGAATGTTTTTTTTTTTATTAAAATATTTTTTATGGTGTATAAAAGAGAAAATATTTAATTTTGTAGCAAGTCCGTATTGTTATATATAATGTAGAGAATCTGAATATGGAATCTGTTGAAAAAATACGCGAATACATTGAACCGAAAGCTTTCGGAGTTTGTTCGTATTTGGGTGAAAAAATAGGAATTGCTTCTGCTCAGGTGCGCCTTTTTTTCATTTATACCACTTTTATCAGCAATTGGTCGCCTTTGATTATATACCTTATTTTAGCTTTTTGGTTAAATTTACGCAATTATATCGGCTCTTTTCGCTCCAATAATATCCGCGATTTATAGTGTTTTTTTGTTGTACATTTATTGTTTTACTATCGGTACGGCACTGTAATATTGCTCGCCGTTGATAACGACAAAATATATGCCTATTGGCAGAGGCGTATTGCCGTATCCCAAAGGCTGCCAACGGTGTGTATGTGTGCCGCTTGCTGCCGTAAAATCGGCAATATGCGCCACTTTACGCCCTTCGCTGTTGTAGAGTTCGAGACTGATATTTTCGGGGCGTTCTGTGCTGAACGTTATATGGAGTGGCTCCTTGTCTGTCGCCGGATTAGGGCTGATGTGTAAATTCCAGTGTGTGGGTTCTATGGTGGGGTTATACACTGCCAAATCTACCAAATCGGCGGGCGGCGGCGGCAATTTTTGTGTGGTATAAATGCGAAACTCCCCTTCATTGAAAGCCAAAAACATATCCACATTGCTTACTTCTATACTATCGCCGCTCAACCACTCGTACCACCAGCCGCCGTGCGGAAACTCGGCTTCTTCGTTTTTGTCTATAATTGCCACATTTGCCAGTACATGCACGTCAAAATCGGGGTGCAGGAGGCTGATTTTTTTCAAACTGCCGCTTAAGTCAATAGTGGCATCGCCTTCGCGGAAAGGTGCATAATTATTGCGCAAATTCATCATTTCGCCAAACATCTGATTTACGGAAGCGCGGCGTTCATTTTCAAAATAGTAATCCCAACGAATGGGTTTCGGACCTGTGCGCCCGTTGTAATTAATGGAATAATCGTAGCCTAATTCGCCGAATTGCCAAATCATTTTAGGTCCCGGCACGCTGAAAAACAAAGCGGCGGCGAGTTTGATGCGCTCTAATGCTACTGCGGTTTCTTTTACATTATAATTGCCCGAAGCCAAGCCCTCCTGCGCACAACGATACATGACGCGCTCTTCGTCGTGGCTTTCCATATAGCCCACTGATGCGGGATTATTGAAGTTGCGGTTTTTGTAATACAACCACGAAAAATCAACGCCATTCACATAGCCTTTTGATGTTTCCGAAAAAGCGTGATTAAAATTGCCCCATACCATCATGCCGTAGTTGGTAAGTTCTTTTTCTTCGCTGTTGTCGGCAAAATGCTCCAAAATTACATAGCAATCCGGCTCTACGCTCCACATAAAGTCGGCGTATTCTTTCCAGATAGCTATGCGCGAGGCATCGTATTGCCCCCACAATCCTACATTGCCGAGGGTGGGTTTTTGCGTAAATCCTTTGGATAAGTCAAAACGATAGCCATCAATGTGATATTCCTCCAACCAATACTCCATAATGCGCTTGCTGTATGTTCTGGTGGCGGGGCTTTCGTGGTTGAAATCATAACCTACATTGAAATCGTGAGTAGCTACTTCATTAAACCAAGGGTTATCTGCCAAAGGATACATTTGCACCAAAGAATTTTGACCAAAATGATGATTGAGTACCATATCCATAATAACAGCCATGCCGTTGGCGTGGCAACTGTCTATCAATTCTTTAAATTTGTTTTTAGTGCCGTAATATTTATCCAAAGCCATTGCATACGAAATATTATAGCCCCAACTGATATTGCCTTCAAATTCGGTAACAGGCATCAGCTCTACGGCGTTGATGCCTAAATTTTTGAGATAATGTAGTGAATCTATCAAAGACTGATAATCGTGGTCGGTGACAAAATCGCGGATTAAGAGTTCGTAAACGTTGAGTTGTGCGGGGGCGGGGCGTTGAAAATCGGTACTGCTCCATTGGTAGGGCGTTTGTGCGGTTTGCAGCACACTCGCTATGCCGTTGGTTTTTCCGACCGGATAAGCGGGCATATCGGGAAAAGTGCTTTCGGAGATGTAGCCGTCATTGAAAGGGTCGAGTACCAACTCGGAATAAGGGTCGGCGACTTTGATGCTGCCGTCTATAAAATATTGGTAGGCGTAGGCTTTTCCGGCTTCTAAGTTGTCGATTTGCAGCCAATAGCGGTCGCCTTCGGGGGTGCGGTTCATAAAGCCCGAAGGGTGCAACTCCCAATTATTAAAATCGCCCACTACATACACAAAATTTTTGTCGGGAGCGTATAAAGATAAAATGACGCTGTTGTCGCTGATATAATTTACACCGTCGCGCACGTTGAGCGGCAACTCGGCAATCGGCACTTCGCCCTGCACCACCACATGCGCCGAATCTTCAGCAATGGCATCGGCGGTGGAGGCTTTCATTTTAAAATAATAATGTCCGGCTTCGGTGGGCGTGAAGAAATACTCCATGTTTTGGGCATTGGCGGCACTTTGCAGGAGGCTGTTGTTGAGATACAATTCCAAAGTGGCGGGTTGCGAACTTTCGGCGGCAATGGTGACGGTTTGGTTAAGGGACGAAAAAGATTCGTAAGCCCCCGGAATGGTGAAAGAGGCATACAGCCCCTGCTCATATATCTGCAAATAGATGTCGGCGTTTCCTACGTCTTTCCCTTCCTGACTGCCGTTTGCGTTGCGAAACACCAAAGCCAGTTTTTGAATCGTTTCGGTTTCGGGAACGCCATAAAATTCCATTGCATTATATATGGTATAGCTGTACACATTGTCGCTTACTTTGGTCATTTTGTAAGTGGGGTCGTTGCTGCCCCAAGTTGTAACTATGTTTCCAATCGCTTTGGCTTGTACTCAAATTCGTGATAACACCGGTGTGCAAATACACCTCACAGTTGCAATCGGCAAGTCCGCCGTTGCCTTGCGTGGCATCAAAATAAAATGTGAACGGCTGTGTGGGCGAAGGAAAAGCCGGCGTAGCCGTGAGCACTTGTGCTGCTGCATAGCCGGAGCTGATGAGGAGGCACAGCAAACAAAAGAAAAAATGTTTTATCATCATCTAAAAAAAGTAAAAAATATAGATATAATACATCAACCAACAAACGAATATCGTTAGCGTTCAGCCCAAAGATAAAAAAGAAATGAAAAAATGAAACAGTGATTTTAATAAATTCAAAATAATGATAAAATATATTACACAAAAACTATTCTGATTTCTCTCATCGGCGGCAATCTGTTTTTCTTTCTTAAAGAAATAAAAGATTAAATGATATTTTTAAACAAATGATTAAAACATAAAAACAAATAATATCTTTGCACCTGATTTTTGAATAAACCAATGAGTCGTTATGACTATTTCTGAATTAGATACCGAGCAAAAAATAAAAGAAGCGGCGCGAAAAATTTTTCACGAAAAAGGATTTGATGCCACCAAAACCCGCGATATTGCACAAGCGGCAGGCATTAATTTGGCTTTACTGAATTATTATTTTCGCAGCAAAAAGAAACTATACGATATTATTATGCTCGAAACCCTCAACAGTTTCTTTGGTTCTTTACTGCTGATTTTAAATGACGGAAATACTGACTTCCATCAAAAACTCTCCCGCATCGTAGAGCATTATATTGATTCTTTTTCTGCCAACCCCGACATTCCTTTATTTATCATCTCCGAAGCCAAAAATAACTCGAAGGAGTTCCTTGCTAAACTGAATATAGCCGGTAAAATCGCCGAAACCTTATTTGTACGACAATTTGCTGCCGCCGTGCAGGTGGGTATAATGCATCAAAATATACAGCCTTTACATTTTTTGTTGAATTTGGCGGGAATGGTGGTATTTCCGTTTGTGGCACGCCCTGTGTTCATCGGTGCTAATATCTGCAATACTGCTGATTTTAAAAAGTTGATGCAGGAGCGCAAGCAACTTATCCCGCAGTGGATAGCCACTTTGCTGGCAGCAACAAACTGATTTTTTTGTTGCCATTTTAAACAGATGATTAAAACAATAGAATAAAAAATATGATGCACAATTCATTTATTTATCAATATGGTATAGTATGGTGGCGAACATTCACCGCTTGGTCGGGACATTATCGCAGTATAATGCTGCTGCTGCTGCCGTTATTAATATTGCAAAAGGCAACGGGGCAGGAGATGGGGAGTACACAACTTACCTTGGAGCAATGCTACACGTTAGCCGAAAATAATTATCCGCTTATCCGTCAGATTGAACTATTGGAAAACACCAAAAATTATAGTTTGGAAAATGCCGCCAAAGGAAATTTTCCGCAATTCAATATAGCCGGACAAGCCACTTATCAGTCAGAAGTAACGAGTATTCCTATTAGCTTGCCCGGAATGCAAATAGAGGGGTTGAGCAAAGACCAATATAAATTATATGCCGAAATATATCAGCCGCTTACCGAAAAGAACAATGTGCACCAACAAAAAGAGAGCATCAAAGCCAATACCGCCGCCGAACAACAAAAGGTGCGCGTAGAACTGCACAAACTCAAAGACCGTATCAGTCAGTTGTTTTTTGGAGTGTTGCTGGCAGATGCACAAATGGAGCAAGCCCGTCTTTCGGCGAGCGACCTGCAAGCCAATCTCAAAAAAATAAACGCCGCCGTGAGCAATGGAACAGCTACACAAATGAATGCCGACCTGCTGCGTGCCGAATTGCTGAAAATAGACCAGCGCATTATTGAATTGCAAGCCAACCGCAAGAGTGCCGCCGATGTGCTGGAAATTTTCATACAGCAAAGCATCAACGACAGCACCGTTTTTGTAAAGACTTCGCCCGAAGAAATAAATACTACTGCTTTTTTTATGAAACGACCCGAAATGTCGCTTTATGCCTTACAAAAAAGCATCATTGACGTGCAATTGCAGCAAATCAAAAACCGCTACATACCCAAAGTAGGCTTATTTCTGCAAGGAGGTTTGGGCAGACCCGCCCTCAATATGCTCAACAATGATATGAGTGCTTACTACATCGGCGGCTTGCGCCTGAATTGGAACTTGAGTGCGTGGTACACTGCCAAAAACGACAAGGCTATTTTGCAAAGCAATGCACAAGCTATTGAATTGCAACAATCAACTTTTTTGCTCAATACACAAGTCGTTGCCCAACAGCAATACAACGAAATTGTTAAGTACCAAAACCTCATTAATAGCGACCAAGAAGCCATTGATTTGCGCCAAAAAATAAAACAAACTGCCGCCGCACAATTAGAAAACGGCATCATCACTTCTTTAGATTATATCACCTACCTGAATGCGGAAGAGCAAGTTAAACAAAATTTGCTATTGCATCAAATTCAATTGTTAATGGCAATACAAAACCTTAAGAATACCAAAGGCGAATAACATTTTTTTAAAAAATACATCAATTTTATGAAAACAATATACCTTTTTTTGATGGCGTGCGCGATATTGCTCACCCAAGTTTCGTGTAAAAAAGAAAAAGCACAGTTTGATGCTTCGGGAACTTTTGAGGCAGATGAAATAATGGTAAGTGCCGAGCAAAGCGGTAAAATAATCGCCCTGAATATTGAAGAAGGACAAACGCTGCCTGCCGATACCATTATAGGAGCGATAGATGTGACGGGATTGCAGGTACAAAAAGAGCAAACCAAAGCTGCCGTCAATGCCATTAAAAACAAAACCAACCAAGCTGCCCCGCAAATTGCTGTGTTGGAATCGCAAATAGCTACGCAAAAGGCACAAATTGCTACTTTGAACCAACAATTGGCGGTGTTGGAAAAAGAAATCCGCCGCACCCAAAATTTGGTCAATGCCGATGCCGTGCCGCGCAAACAATTAGACGACCTCAACGGGCAGCAAGCGGTATTGCAAAAACAAATTGCGGCGGCGCAGGAGCAAATAAAAGTACTCAATACCCAAATTTCTGCCGCCAAAGACAATGTATCCTTACAAAATAGGGGAATTTTGAGCGAAATAGAGCCCACCGAAAAGAAAATCGCCGTCATTGATGAGCAAATCGGCAGAGGACTGATAAAAAATCCGCACGCCGGCACCGTGTTGGCACAATATGCCCGCTCCGGCGAATTTGCCACACTCGGCAAAGCACTCTATAAAATCGCCGACCTGTCCACGATAACCCTGCGGGCATACATCAGCGGCAGCCAGTTACCCACTGTACGCCTCCACCAAAAAGTAGAAGTACTCACAGACGATGGCAACGGCGGCTACAAAAGCACCGAAGGCATCATTACGTGGATAAGCAGCAAAGCCGAATTTACCCCAAAAACCATACAAACCAAAGAAGAACGCGCCAATTTGGTATATGCCGTGAAAATAGCCGTAAAAAATGACGGCTACTATAAAATAGGAATGTATGGCGAAATAAAACTGAAACAGGAATAAGAATGGCAAGCGATGTATTGTTGGAAAATATTTCCAAAACTTACCCCAAAAACCAAACGGCAGCCGTGCGCAACATCTCTTTTTCGGTAGAAAAAGGAGAATTGTTTGGGCTGATAGGACCTGACGGAGCAGGCAAAAGCACTTTGTTTCGCATACTCACCACTTTGCTGCTGCCGGATAGCGGTAAAGCCATCGTGAACGGCTCCGATGTGGTGAAAGATTATAAAGCCATACGCAAAAAAGTAGGGTATATGCCGGGCAAATTTTCTTTGTACCAAGATTTGACCGTGGAAGAAAATTTAAACTTCTTTGCCACTGTTTTCAATACGAGTGTAGAAAAAAACTACGACCTTATCCGCGATATTTATGTGCAGATAGAGCCTTTTAAAAAAAGAAAAGCTGGTAAATTGTCGGGCGGTATGAAACAAAAACTTGCCTTGTGTTGCGCCTTGATTCATCGCCCCGAAGTGCTGTTTTTAGACGAACCCACCACCGGTGTAGATACTGTAAGCCGCAAGGAATTTTGGGAAATGCTGCAACACATTCGGCAAGAGGGAATTACAACTTTGGTTTCTACACCTTATATGGACGAGGCGAGCTTGTGCGAGCGCATCGCTCTAATTCAAAGCGGCGATATTTTGAAAGTAAATACACCTGCCGCTATCGTAGCTGGTTTTTCTCGTCCTTTATTTGCTATCAAAAGCAAGGATATGAGTGCTTTGCTGAAGTATTTAAAAAGCAATCCCTCTATTTACAGTGCTTTTTCTTTCGGCGAACACCACCATATCACTTTTGCCGACTCTACCACGCCTCATCAACTATTGCAACTGTTAGAAAATGAAGGAATCCGAGAGGCTGAAATACAAGCCATATCTGCCGGCATTGAGGATTGTTTTATTGAGTTAATGCTCCATTCGCAAACATCTGATTTATAAATAATTATGAACACAGCATCTATCGTTATTCAAACGGAAAAACTCACCAAACAATTCGGTGATTTTATTGCCACCAACGAAATCACTTTTGAAGTATATGCGGGCGAAATTTTTGGTTTTTTGGGAGCGAATGGTGCAGGCAAAACCACCGCGATGAAGATGCTCTGCGGCTTGTCGAAGCCCACGCGCGGCAATGCCACTATTGCGGGCTTTGACATTTATACCCAAACCGAGCAGATTAAAAAAAATATTGGCTATATGAGTCAGAAGTTTTCTTTGTACGAAGATTTGACGGTATTAGAAAATATACAATTTTTCGGCGGCATTTACGGATTATCTGATGCGCAAATCAAAAGCAAAAGCCAAATGCTGATTGAAAAACTCAACTTGCAGCCGCACGCCAAAAAATTGGTGGGTTCGCTGCCCCTGGGCTGGAAACAAAAAATGGCTTTTTCGGTGGCTGTTTTGCACGACCCCGCCATTGTTTTTTTAGACGAACCTACCGGCGGTGTAGATCCCATCACACGCCGTCAGTTTTGGGATTTGATTTACGAAGCCGCCGACAATGGCATCACTATTTTTGTCACCACGCACTATATGGACGAAGCCGAATATTGTCATCGTATTTCTATGATGGTAGATGGTGAAATAAAAGCGTTGGATACACCCACACAACTCAAAAAACAGTTCAACGCCGCCACTATGGACGATGTGTTTTATCAGTTGGCACGCGGCGCAAAACGGGGAGAGTAGTATTTTTTTTCGCTAAAATACACCACCTGCATATTTTATTATTCATCATCAGCAAAAAAAACAACCACTTTTATGGCTGCTTCATCTTGGCTCAATCACCCTTTTTTCGCTTTTATCCGAAAAGAATTTTATCATGTATTTCGGGATAATAAAACGCTTTTGATGCTGTTTGGTATTCCGATAGTACAAATTGTGTTGTTCGGATTTGCTCTGACCAATGAAATAAAAAATTCAAAAATTGCCGTTTTTGATGCAGCAAAAGATGCCGCTTCTCAAAAAATTATCCATCGCTTGGAGGTGAACAAGAGTTTTGAGGTAGCGAGCTATTTGCACAGTGCCGCCGATATTGAACCTGCTTTCAAAACAGGAAAAATAAAAGTAGTGGTGGTTTTTCCAGACAATTTTAATAATGATCTTTTGTACCGGAATAAAGCACAAGTGCAGATTATCAGCGATGCTTCTGACCCCAACACCGCCAATACCTTGACCAATTACATCAACAATATCATTGCCGACTATCAGCGCGAATTGCAGGGGGCTGCTGTCGTTCCTTATCAAATACAGCCCGAAATCCGTATGCTCTACAATCCCGAACTCAAAGGGGCTACCAACTTTGTACCCGGTGTGATGACATTGGTGCTGCTGCTGATATGTGTGCTGATGACATCTGTTTCTATTGTACGCGAAAAAGAGTTGGGTACGATGGAAGTATTGTTAGTGTCGCCGATGCCTCCTTTGCTCATCATTATCGCCAAAGCTATTCCGTATTTTTTTCTGTCGCTTATCAACCTCACCGTTATTGTTTTGATGAGTATTTTTTTATTGGATATGCCATTCAACGGCTCTATGCCGCTTTTATATGCGGTGAGCAGCGTGTTGATTTTGTGTGCTTTGTCTTTGGGTTTGCTGATTTCCAACTCCACCGGCTCGCAGCAGGCAGCTATGCTCTTGTCGCTGATGGGTATGTTGTTGCCGGTTTTGTTGTTTACAGGCTTTTTGTTTCCTTTGGAAAATATGCCTTTGCCTTTGCAAATTGCGGCTAATATAGTTCCATCAAAATGGTATTATATCATCGTAAAATCGGTTATGATAAAAGGCTTGGGCATTGCTGCTATCTGGAAAGAAGTGGCAGTGTTGATAATAATGACTTTCTTTTTTTTAGCCTTGAGTTTGAAAAAATTTAATATCAGATTGCAATAATGAGAACTTTAAAGTTTATACTGATAAAAGAGTTTAAACAAATATTTCGCAATAAATCGCTGTTGCCGATGATATTTGTAATGCCCATAGTGCAGTTGTTGGTAATGCCGATGGCGGCAGATTTTGAGATAAAAAACATCAATATTTCGGTGGTAGATAAAGACCATTCCACTTATTCGCAGCAGTTGGTGTCCAATATTACGGCTTCGGGCTATTTTCGTTTGGTGAGTTTTGGCAACAGCTACGATGCTGCTTTGCAGGAGATAGAGTGCGATGCCGCTGATTTGATTATAGAAATACCTCCTGACTTCGAGGAGCATTTTATCAAAGAGCAAAAGTCGCAGTTGTTTGTAGCCGTAAATGCCATCAACGGCACCAAAGCCACCGTAGGGAGCAACTACTTAATGAGCATCATCGCCAACTTCAATGCCGACCTGCGCATCAAACTCCTGCCTACCGCCGTCAGCAGTTCTGTGTCCGTCATCACGCCGGTTTCCAACTTTTGGTACAATCTGTATCTCAACTACAAATTATTTATGGTGCAGGGAATTTTGGTTTCTTTGGTAACTATGGTGGGCGTGTATATGTGCTCGTTGAATATTGTAAAAGAAAAAGAAATAGGAACGATAGAGCAAATTAATGTAACTCCCATCAAAAACATCAATTTATCATCGGCAAACTGCTTCCTTTTTGGCTGATTGGTGTTTTTGTTTTTTCGGTGGGATTATTCGGGGTGGCTCGCTGGGTATATGGTATTGTGCCACAGGGCAATGTTGCGTTGTTGTACGGATTTTTGAGTATATTCCTGATAGCCTTGTTGGGTTTGGGGCTGCTCATTTCCACCATTTCTGCCACTCAGCAGCAAGCCATGAGCGTAGCTTTCTTTTTTATGATGATATTTATGCTGATGAGCGGATTATTTACGCCCTTAGACAGTATGCCCGATTGGGCAAAAACAATGGCGCAGTTCAATCCGGTTACACATTTTATACAGGTGATGCGTATGGTGGTGCTCAAAGGAAGCGGCTTTGCCGACATACAGCAACATTATATGGTAGTGACACTTATGGCAATATGCACCAATACGCTGGCAATCTGGAACTACAGAAAAACAAATTGATGCAAAAATCAATTCTTGTATTTTAATTGCAGATTCAACAGGACTGCGGTTTTCTATGTTGGTATCATAGAAAGAATATGTACTTTTGAGGCTCTTTTTATAAAAAAAACATTTCTTTTTTTTCAGTGCATATACATTTTCATCGTCATGTTTTATCCAATGGCTTGCGCCTGCTCATTCACGCCGATGCTACTACTCAAATGGTGGCTTTCAATGTATTGTACGATGTAGGCTCAAAAGACGAAAACCACGAGCGCACCGGCTTGGCGCACCTTTTGGAGCATCTGATGTTTGAAGGCAGCCGCCACATTCCCGATTTTGATACGCCACTCCAGCAAGCCGGCGGCGAAAACAATGCTTTTACCAACAGCGACTATACCAACTACTACGAAGTATTGCCCGCCAACAACCTCGAAACCGCCTTTTGGCTTGAAAGCGACCGCATGACGCAGTTGCACCTCAACGAAGAAGGTTTGGAAGTACAGAAAAAGGTAATATTGGAAGAATTTAACGAAGAATGTTTGCAAAAGCCCTATGGCGATGTATGGCATCATCTCAAAGCATTGGCATATCAGCAGCATCCTTACCGTTTTCCGGTCATTGGCAAAGAACCCGCTCACATTACCGCCATTCAGCTGCCCGAAGTGGAGGAATTTTATCGCCGCTATTATCAGCCTGCCAACGCCATTATTGTAGTGGCGGGCAATGTGCAACACGATGATGTGTTGCAGTTGGCAGAAAAATGGTTTGGCGATATACCTTCTGTGCCGCGCCCGCCGCGCACCTACCTGCCCGAGCCGCCCCAAAATGAATATCGCCTCAAAATATTGCCCGCGCCCACGCCCGTAGAAGTGATTTTTATGGCTTTTAAAACGCCGCCGCACCAGCACCCCGACTTTTTGGTATGCGACCTCCTCGCCGATATGCTCTGTGCTGGCAAATCTTCGCCTTTGCAGCAGCAGTTGGTGGAGCAGCAAGCCATTTTCAGCAGTTTGGATATTTATTTAAGCGATGAAGTAGAAGAGGGCTTGTGGATAATAGAAGGAAAAGTGCTGCCGCACCATACGGCGGTGGCAGCAGAGCAGGCGATATGGCGGGCTTTGGAGCAATGGAAACAACAAGGAATGAATGCTGCCGCCCTCGAAAAGACACTCAACCGAACCGAAGCACAAATTCATTTCACTGATGTCAGTATTTTGAGCCGTGCTACCAATTTAGCCTTTTACGAACTCTGTGGCGATGCCGCCGCCATCAACGAAGAAGTGGCACGCTACCGCAATATCAGCAGCGATGACCTTTTGCGCGTAGCTGCTGCCCTGTTGCAACCCACTCAATGCTCGGTGCTGCGCTATGAGCATACTCCGGCGGCGAACCAACCAAAGCGAAAAAAAATATCGGAAATATAGTATGAAAAAATATACACTTTATGGATAATTATACTATTTGCACGGAATGTTGTTGAGAAAATAAAATACCAAAAACTATTTTTTAAAATCAATTTTGATTGCTATCATACCTATGATGTATTAAATAGTCTCTTTTTAGCAAACTTGGCATAAATATTGGCAGATACAAGTGCAGCAAGTGAAAATAATGCAATATAAGGAGATACACTTTTAATGGATTAGTTTATAGAGTATGATTGGCAGGTAAGAGTAATCCCCTCATAGCTTTTTCTGACAGCCTTTCTACAAACATTTTTACTAAAGTACGAGTCGCTTCGCCGGAAGGTGTAGCGACTTTTTATTTTTTTGCGCTTAAAAAAATATAATTTTACCATTCATATAAAAACACAGCATGATGAAGATTGCTATTATCGCACACGACGGCAAAAAAGCACAAATGGTTTCTTTTTTAATGGAGCATCGCGAGTTGCTGCGCAATATAGAATTAGTGGCTACCGGCACTACGGGCGGCTATGTAGAGCGCGCCGGACTGAAAGTAGAAAAAATGTTGTCGGGTCCCTTGGGCGGCGATGCACAAATAGCGGCACTCACCGCCGAAAAGAAAATAGATATGGTTATTTTTTTTAGAGACCCCCTTGACCGCCACCCCCACGAGCCAGATGTACAAATGCTGATGCGCCTTTGTGATGTACACAATATCCCTTTGGCAACCAACCCCGCTACTGCCGAGTTGCTCATCAAAGGAAAATTATTTGAAACCCTCCACGAGAAGAAATAAAACCCCACCCAACTATACGACAGTTTTTTGAGGATAAGAAAAACAACACGACAACCTAAAAAAGCGCGAAAGTGCAAAGCTATTTCAGGATTTGGCTGTTTTTACCTGTTTTGTACCTAATTTTTGGGTCGGTAGTGTTTTTTGGGGTGAGGTGCGCTGCTCCGCCCAAAAACAGGCAGCTGCGAGTAGCTATTTTTTCAAAAATTCCTTATATATAAGGGCAATATAAATAACTCTAACTATATACATTTATTGTCTGAGGGGGTAGGCGAGGGGTAGGGGGGGGTACTTCCGAAGTACCCCCTACCTATAAGTACCCCCCCCTACCTATATAAGTACCCCCCCCTACCTCTGAACTCGGCTAACTCACCTCCGAACTCGGCTAACTGACCTCTGAACTCGGTTAACTTACCTCTGAACTCCGCTAACTTACTTCTGAACTCGGTTAACTTACTTCTGAACTCGGCTAACTCACCTCTGAACTCGGCTAACTCACCTCTGAACTCGGCTAACTTACTTCTGAACTCGGCTAACTTACTTCTGAACTCGGCTAACTTACTTCTGAACTCGGCTAACTTACTTCTGAACTCGGCTAACTTACTTCTGAACTCGGCTAACTTACTTCTGAACTCGGCTAACTTACTTCTGAACTCGGCTAACTTACTTCTGAACTCGGCTAACTTACTTCTGAACTCGGCTAACTTACTTCTGAACTCGGCTAACTTACTTCTGAACTCGGCTAACTGACCTCTGAACTCGGCTAACTGACCTCTGAACTCGGTTAACTTACTTCTGAACTCGGTTAACTTACTTCTGAACTCGGTTAGCTTATACCAAATATATGTACTAAATAGTCCAATCGAAATATTGAAAAACATAGTCAAAACTGCATATATTCTTAACCTCATTTGAAGTTAGATTTTGACAAGTTTTTGTAATAAAATCACTGACTTGATTTAAAGAACTGCATAAAATATTTGTAAATGATCGTTTAAATTTCCACCATACTTTTTCTGCAGGATTAAGTTCCGGCGAGTATGGAGGAAGAAAAATCATTCCTATATTTTCTGGAATATTTAGTTTTTTAGCCTTGTGAAAGGCAGCATTATCCAAGACTAAAATTTTATATTCCGATGGTCTATGTTTTGATAATTCATTCAGATAAACTTGAAAAGTTTGTGCATTGCATAAAGACATTTCCATCAAGAAATTATCCCCATCCAAAGGGGAAAATGAGCCAAAAAGATAGGTAGATTTAAAAACTTGATGGTAAGGACAGATAGGTTTTATTCCTTTTGAAGTAAGTATTTTCCCATTTCTTGTAAACATTCCAAATCTTGATTCATCTTGAAAATATAGATTCACTGTTTTGTATGGGAAACTTACTGAAAGTAAAAGGTTTATACACTTTTGATGGAAGTTTTTTTAAAAGCCTCCACTGCCTTTTCTTCTTTTTTGACATGACTTTTTCGGGCAACTTTTATTTTGGTATTAAAGTTTCGTTGTACATATTTTACCAAAGTAATATACTTCATATCTTTGTGTAATTCAGTATTTACCCAGTTTAGTAGTTCTGTATAACCTACAATTCCATTGCTGGGGTTGGTCAATAATTTTTCTAATTGCTCTCGTTCATTGTCCTTTATAATGGAAGGTTTAAAACCAATTCTTCCATGCTTTAAAAACGCATCTAAGCCTTCTTTTGCATAGATATTTCTCCATTTTAATACGGTGTTATGATTTATTCCTGTTAAATCAGAAACTTCTCTTTTTGAAATTCCGGTATGCTCATGCTTTTTTAACACAATAAGAATATTTATTCTTTTTGCAATAAGTGGAATACTACGCCTTTGTAAAGATTTAAGTTCTTTGATTTGAATAATTTTAGGAAAAGACATATATAAATATTTTATAGTTCAAAATTAATAAAAAATCCATTTCGCAAATATTGGACTATATCTGTTTTATAGATGGTATTACTTCTGAACTCGGTTAGCTTACTTCTGAACTCGGTTAGCTTACTTCTTTTAAACTTTGTCAAAGTGGTGGGCAACAAAAAAATCCTGCCCATCTTTTAATCCTAAAAATCAGGGTTCAGACAAAATAGAAGAGTAGTAAAAATTTTGATTTTTTGATGTTCGGATAAAAACTGTCGTATGATTTGAACCCCCAACTTAATGGCAATATAAATGATTTTTTTTAAAAACTATTTATAAAACCCCTATTGCCAAAAGCAGCGAAAAAAGTATCAACAATACTGCCTCAAGCGGTTGCAATAGATGAAGGCTCATCTTTTTTAAATAGTGATTTCCACAATAAGCACCGCCAAATGCTGCTATACGCGCCGTGAACAAATACATATAAGGTATATGATGATGATTGTCGAATACCCAACCGCTGTACGAAAGGAGGCGAGCCATATCAATACAGCAGGCAATGGCTACTCCGGTGGCAATAAAAGTTTCTTTGGAAAGTTGTAATTGCATCAGAAAAGCACTGCGCAAAGCCCCCTGCATACCCGATAAGCCGCCGAAAAAACCACTCAACAAACCGCCTGCGGGTAAGTAGCGAGCATTGAACTGCGGCGTATTGGGCAACATTTCCCACCATACAAAAAACAGCAGCACCGCCGCCACTACCAATTTTAAAAGAGTGACCGAAAAACGGCATCGCCCCAGTGGTAGCTATAAATCGGCGGCACAAACGACAATTTGCCCAGCAACCAAGCCCCTGCAAAAGAACCCACCACTGCCGTTATCCCAAAACGGCGCAACACTCCTGTATCAATGGCTTTGCCAACGAGAAAGAGTTTGAAAATATTGTTGAGAAAATGCACAATTGCAGTGACGGCGATGGCAATTTCGGCAGGAAAAAACAGTGTAAAAACAGGCAATAGCAGCGTACCCAAGCCAAACCCCGAAAAAAACGTAAGAGCTGAACCCGCAAACGCTGCTATTGCCAATATCAGATAAGAAGAGTAATCTGCCACTGCTTTGAGTGTTAGAAACCGATATAAAAACCTTTGTTTTGTTTAGCTAAATCTTTCATAAACTGCACCTCCGGTTTGGTGCTGCTCAAATTGCGGTAAGCTGCACCTACACCGATAGTATTGATTTTGCAGCGTCCGTTGTTCATCTTTTTTACGTCCATCAGGAGCGCATCGGTGGGGTCGGTGGGGCAATCTGTGCCTTTGCGGTAAGTGGGCAAACCATCGGATAGGAAAATGATGGTGTTGGCATTTTTGTAAGCATCGTGATTAAATACATGCTCGAATACAGCGCGCGGGGGCGTACAGTTGCGGGCGTAGAGCTTACTCACCTCATTATAAATGAGGTATTTATTTTCTTTATTAACCGATACCAATTTATTAAAGAAAGCTTGATAATCCTGTCCTTCGCCGGCTCCCTGCGGAAAAATCACAATATCCACATTAAAACTTTCGTCCATCGTAGCAATGAGCATTTTCAGTCCGGCTTTTACATTATCCAATTTTTCCGGCTCCGGCTCGTCGTCCATACTGCCTGATACATCAAGCATAATCACCAAATTTTTATCCAAGCTCAAACCCGCTGTTTTTTTCTTTTCCAATTGATTGATTTGGTCTTTCAAATCTAATATTTCTTCTTCCAAAGCAGAGGTGCTGGTAGGTGCGGGACTTGCCTGAATTTGATCCACTTTCTTTTTGAGGTCTTCGTTTTCTTTTTGGAGAATAGCGATGAGGTCGGTGGCAGATTTGTCGCCACTCACGCACTTTTTGAGTTGCTCCTCCAATTGTTTCACTTTTTCTTCGAGTTCTACGATTTGTTGGCGGAGGGGTTCGGTTTCGCGCCGCAGCTTTTCGCGCTCGGTTTCGCATTGGGCGAGTTGTTTTTGGTTTCCTCCATGTTTTATTCGTATCCTCCAACAACCTCAGCAAGCGCGAGCGTTCTTCTTCGCTTCGCTGCAATTGTATCTGCAACTCTTTGAGGCGTTTTTCCAATTCTTCCACCGCCAAATTGAGCGTTTGGGTGGTTTGGTCAAAATTATTAAATTTCTGCTTCAACTCTTCGTAGTCGTCTTTTGCTACGGTATTTTCTATTTTTTTTAAAGTTTCGTTCAGTTGCTTTTTTAATACATCAATATTCACCATTTGTGCTTTGAGGTTTTCCAATTCTTTCATCTTCAACAATTCATCGCGCAATTTGGTGTCTAATTTCGGAACGATAACAAACAATAAAATCATAGAACCCAACGTGCACGACAAAAAATCGAGCCACGAGATACTAAAAACTTGAATTTCACCTCTTCCCATGTGTTTCTTTACGATGTGTGTGTTTAATAAATTTTGGCTTCAAAAATCATGATTATTTTCAAATAAAAATAGCAAAGCGACTTTTATTTTACCAAAACGACAGAAAAACCCAAAAATTATAAAATGAAATAGCAGTTATCAGGTGTTTTTAGTACTTTCAGCCACACATAAAATACATACTATCCTGAGTGAGAATGTCCCAAAAACATTATTGCCTATCAATTGGTATTGGCTTGGTCTATTTCTTCTTCTTTAAAAGGGTGTCGCATCACCCAATCGTTGTTTTTAAGACGCTTAAATATGGCGGGCAAAAATGATAAATGAGCGGATTGACATACCAGGCGTAATTATTCATTGCTATCCCGTGCGCCCCCACCGAACTCTTCGGTTCCAATGCCGTTCTGCCAAAACCAATATGTTGCACTTGTCGTTCAATGGCTACGCGCACCACATCATACAATATATTTTGGTACAAAGCGTGGCTTTGGTTCATGCGCTCTTCAAAACCGATATAATGCGTTTCCAAAATGGTATCCGTAAAAAACATCGTGATAAAGCCCACTAATTGATTATCCAAAAAATAACCCCTTACTCCAAACACCGACCCCATTGCCCGCTTGAGTGTATAAAAATAGTGAGGCGGTACTGTTGCCAAATTAAACTCCGCTTTTTGGCTCACACTGTTGTACAAATCATATATTGCCTGCGCTTGCGCTTGCAGAAAGTCGGCATCTAAATCCCTGATTTCCAACGTTGCCCCTTTTTTAAGCAATTTTTTGGCACGCACCCTATACTTCGAACTCATCGCCCCCAAATAATCCTCAAACCGCTTCCAGCGTATATCCAACACCATAGAAGGGTCGGTTTCTACTTCTTTCAACTGAAAACGCTTCAATACCCGCGCATTTTCTTGGCTATGAGCATAAAAATCCTTCACCAAAATACCACTAAATGGCTGCTGTCGTTGAGCTTCTTGCCGTTGAATATGCCGAATTGCCTTGCCCAAAGCCTCATATCCCTGCTGCTCCAAAAGTTGTTCTCCGAAATAAAAACCATGCTCGCCCGTTGTCAAAGCATTACCGGCAATTAAAAAACGACCCGCATTTGCATTGAAATATTGTTTCATACGGCGTTTCCACACACAGTCCTGCTCATCTGTACGCAACGAATTGCGCAACATCAATATCTGAAAATAAGCCGCACCCGCAATTTTGCCGTTTTTATAAAAAATAACATACCGAAATTCCATGTCTTCGGCAGCAGCCCGCTCTATCGCCTCCAAATAAGTACCGCACAGCAACAATTGTCGTTGCCCCAACAAAGAATCCCATTGTTCTTTCACAGCCTCCAAACGCTCCGCCACTACCAAATCTATTTCTTTACATTTAACCCTTTCTGCTTTGGCTATATTTAAAGAACAACCTGATACAAAACCATTAATCAACATGTAAGTATATAATAGATAATCAACAAAACTCAATACTTCTTTATCTCACATCAACAGCCTATTGGCTTTTTGTTGCTGCACAAAAGTAAAAGTAATATAAAATCTGTGGAATATCAAATCACTGCTACCTGCCCTTCACTAATAAAAGTCCATTCCTCCGGCAATCAAAGCTATTGGAGATGATTATTGTAGAAAAAGAAAGTAAAAAAAGGAGTACATAAAACATTGAAAATCAGTCAAAAAAAAGTCATTTTAAAAAAACAATAAAAATAATTGCAAAAAAATTTGGAGAATAGAAAATAAGGTCATTATCTTTGCACTCGCTTTCAAGGAAAACAACGTTTCACAAAAAGGGCGTTGATAATAAAAAGGAAGCGAAAAGAGACCCCCTTCAGCGGAGCGGCGATGCGAGTTGCCCACCTCAGCGAGGAAGCGAAAAGAAGAATTGGGCTGCGAGATAAACAAGAGCAGTCGGGGTTGTGAAAAGTTCATTGACATACTGATAAAGGAAAACAAAGCAAAGGTTTTTAACTAGCGTAATTGTACGAATAACAAAAAGATTTTCGGTCAATTTTTTAATTATAAAAAGTAAAAAAAATATAAGAGCCACAGGACAGACGGAGAGGGTGCGAGAAGCACAACACCATTGCATTAAGATCTGAAAAATCAAAAGATGTAATGGACTTTTTTAGAATATTAAAATAGAAAAAGAAACATAAACAATGGAGAGTTTGATCCTGGCTCAGGATGAACGCTAGCGGCAGGCTTAATACATGCAAGTCAAGGGGGCAGCAATGCAACCGGCGTACGGGTGCGTAACGCGTACATAACCTACCTTTCAATGGGGGGATAGCGTTGGGAAACGACGGTAATACCGCATACGATTTTTCGGGCGAGTGCTTGGGAAATGAAAGACGAAAGTTGTTGAAAGATGGATGTGCGTCTGATTAGGTAGTTGGTGTGGTAACGGCACACCCAACCGACGATCAGTAGCGGGCGTGAGAGCGCGAACCGCCACACGGGCACTGAGACACGGGTCCGACTCCTACGGGAGGCAGCAGTAAGGAATATTGGTCAATGGAGGGAACTCTGAACCAGCCATGCCGCGTGAATGAAGAAGGCGCTATGCGTTGTAAAGTTCTTTTCTCAAAGAAGAAAAGTTTGGATTTATCCGAATCTGACGGTATCTGAGGAATAAGCACCGGGCTAACTCCGTGCCAGCAAGCCGCGGTAATACGGAGGGTGCAAGCGTTATCCGGAATTACTGGGTTTTAAAGGGTGCGCAGGCGGATAGATAAGTTAGTGGTGAAAACTTCGGGCTAAACCCGAGACCTGCCATTGATACTGTCTATCTTGAATGAAGTTGAAGCTGGCGGAATGTGTGGTGTAGCGGTGAAATGCATAGATATCACACAGAACACCGATTGCGAAGGCAGCTGGCTAAGCTTAAATTGACGCTCAGGCACGAAAGCGTGGGGATCAAACAGGATTAGATACCCTGGTAGTCCACGCCCTAAACGATGTTCACTCGCTGTTGGTAGCAGGCTTATCAGCGGCTAAGGGAAACCGATAAGTGAACCACCTGGGGAGTACGCGCAACGGTGAAACTCAAAGGAATTGACGGGGGTCCGCACAAGCGGAGGAACATGTGGTTTAATTCGATGATACGCGAGGAACCTTACCAGGAGAATGTGAGCGCAAGCATCTGAAAGGGTGCCCTCTCGCAAGAGACGCGAAACAAGGTGCTGCATGGTTGTCGTCAGCTCGTGCCGTGAGGTGTTGGGTTAAGTCCCGCAACGAGCGCAACCCCTATTTTCAGTTGCCAACAGGTAAAGCTGGGGACTCTGGAAAGACTGCCTATGTAAGTAGAGAGGAAGGAGGGGATGACGTCAAATCATCATAGCGCTATATCCGGGGCTACACACGTGCTACAATGACAACGACAGAGGGCTGCGAGACAGCGATGTGGAGCGAATCCCAAAACCGTTATCTCAGTTCGGATTGCAGGCTGCAACTCGCCTGCATGAAGCCGGAATCGCTGGTAATCGTAGATCAGCAATGCTACGGTGAATACGTTCCCCGGACCTTGTACACACCGCCCGTCAAGCCATGGAAGTCGGGTGCGCCTGAAGCCGATAACCGCAAGGAGTCGTCAAGGGTGAAACCGCAGCTGGGGCTAAGTCGTAACAAGGTAGCGGTACCTGGAAGGTGCCGCTGGAATACCTCCTTTTAGAGAGATGCAGGGCTATAGCGGTCTTGTATCAATAAAAAAAGAAATGAGGGAAAAACTTGTGGCGAATATGTTCGACAGGAGAAAAAAAGGTTAGCAGTACGATTAATACAAGTTAGCTTAAAGACATTTGACTTTGTTTCCTTATATCAGGAAAAAGATAAAGAAAGAAAAAGACGACAAAGCGAGGCGAGAGAGAAGCGGCGCAAGAGAAAAGGAGTCTCGTAGCTCAGTTGGTTAGAGCACTACACTGATAATGTAGGGGTCGGCGGTTCAAGTCCGCCCGAGACTACTACAAAAGAGGTGATAAACCGCTCGAAGACTTGCAAGGTCGAAAAAGACAAGATGCGAGAAAACGGAGAGAGGGGGATTAGCTCAGCTGGACAGAGCACCTGCTTTGCAAAGCAGGGGTCATCGGTTCGACTCCGATATCCTCCACAAAAAATAAGTTTTGCTGAAGCGGAAGGCGTGGCGCAAAACGAAAGAGTTGATTGACATATTGGCATTAAGTTGAAGAAGTACCAAAATAAAAAAGTAATTCGGCTCAACTTCAAGTTTCAGAAAAGTGGATTGTATTGTAAGATACAATTTATTAGAACGGAGCAAAAGGAAAGAGCAGAATACCGATAGTGGGAAACAACAACTACAATTTCTAAAAGAAAGCAAGTAGAGCAATTAGGAAATAGAAATAAAGAATATAGAAAGCGAACAAAGGGCGCAAGGGGATGCCTTGGCTCTCAGAGGCGAAGAAGGACGTGGCAAGCTGCGAAAAGTTACGGGGAGCTGCAAGCGAGCGAAGAACCGTAAATGTCCGAATGGGGCAACCCACCCGCAAGGGTATCCAGCAATGGAGGCAAACGTGGGGAACTGAAACATCTAAGTACCTACAGGAAAAGAAAACAAAAGTGATTCTGCGAGTAGTGGCGAGCGAAAGCGGAATAGCCCAAACCGTACAACAAAGTTATACGGGGTTGAAGGACTGCGAGATCAGGCGTTAATCGGAAGTAGAAAGGTCTGGGAAGGCTACGAAACAGGGGTGAGAGTCCCGTAGACGTAACGATGACAACTGTAGCAGTATCCTGAGTAAGGCGGGACCGGAGAAATCCTGTCTGAATCAGCCGGCACCATCCGGCAAGGCTAAATACTACTGAGAGACCGATAGTGAACCAGTACTGTGAAGGAAAGGTGAAAAGCACCGTGAGTAACGGAGTGAAATAGACCTGAAACCTTGCGCTTACAAGCGGTCGGAGCTGCCGAAAGGCAGTGACGGCGTGCCTTTTGCATAATGAGCCTACGAGTTGCAACTTACTAGCGAGGTTAAGTGTAAAGATACACGTAGCCGTAGCGAAAGCGAGTCTTAACAGGGCGCGATAGTTAGTAGGTGCAGACGCGAAACCTAAGTGATCTACCCTTGAGCAGGTTGAAGGTTGGGTAAAACCAACTGGAGGACCGAACTGGTAAACGTTGAAAAGTTTTCGGATGACTTGAGGGTAGGGGTGAAAGGCTAATCAAACTGGGAGATAGCTCGTACTCCCCGAAATGCATTTAGGTGCAGCCTTGCTTTACAAACTACTGCGGAGGTAGAGCTACTGATAGGGCTAGGGGCTTCACAGCCTACCAACCCCTGACAAACTCCGAATGCCGTAGTAGAAGAAGCAGGAGTGAGGGTGGGTGCTAAGGTCCGTATCCGAGAGGGAATAAACCCAGACTATCTGCTAAGGTCCCCAAGTGTGTGCTAAGTTGAAAAAACGTGGTGTGGTTGCATTGACAGCTAGGATGTTTGCTTGGAAGCAGCAATTCATTTAAAGAGTGCGTAACAGCTCACTAGTCGAGTGACGATGCGCGGAAAATAATCGGGCATAAAGCATAGTACCGAAGCTATGGATTCATAGAAATATGAGTGGTAGGGGAGCATTATAATCGCGGCGAATGTCATCTGTGAGGATGGCTGGAGCAATTATAAAAGCAAATGTAGGCATAAGTAACGATAATCCCAATGAGAATATGGGACACCGAAAGACTAAGGGTTCCTGATCAACGTTCGTCGGATCAGGGTTAGTCGGGACCTAAGGCGCACCCGCGAGGGGAAGCCGATGGAAAATCTGTTAATATTCAGATACCTGTTGTAACTGCGAAGGGGCGACGGAGAGGTAGAACGACTGCGCACTGACGGAATAGTGCGTTAAAGCTGGTAGGCGATGAATCAAGTAGGCAAATCCGCTTGAGGAGCAGAAAGGCGAAAGTACCGCAAATCTACGGAGGCGCGGATAATGTCGGGAAACGGACTTCCAAGAAAACCCTCTAAGCTATAGGTTACGACAGCTCGTACCGCAAACCGACACAGGTAGTCGAGGAGAGAATCCTAAGGTGCTCGAGTGAATCGTGGCTAAGGAACTAGGCAAAAAGGTCTCGTAACTTCGGGAGAAGAGACGCTTGCTGCAAGGCAAGCCGCAGTGAATAGACTTGGCGACTGTTTAACAAAAACACAGGACACTGCCAAGTTGAGAAATGAAGTATAGTGTCTGACACCTGCCCGGTGCTGGAAGGTTAAGGAAGGTGCTTAGCGCAAGCGAAGGCATTGACTGAAGCCCCAGTAAACGGCGCCGTAACTATAACGGTCCTAAGGTAGCGAAATTCCTTGTCGGGTAAGTTCCGACCTGCACGAATGGTGTAACGATCTGGGCACTGTCTCGGCCACGAGCTCGGTGAAATTGTAGTAGCGGTGAAGATGCCGCTTACCCGCATCGGGACGGAAAGACCCCGTGAACCTTCACTATAACTTAACATAGATTTTGAATTAACGATGTGTAGGATAGGTGGGACGCTATGAGATATGTACGCTAGTATGTATGGAGCGGCCCGTTGAAATACCACCCTTTGTTGATTTAGAATCTAACTCTCTGGAATAGAGAGGACGGTGTTTGGTGGGTAGTTTGACTGGGGTGGTCGCCTCCTAAAAAGTAACGGAGGCTCGCAAAGGTTCCCTCAGCGCGCTTGGCAACCGCGCAAAGAGCGTATTAGTACAAGGGAGCTTGACTGTGAGACAGACAAGTCGAGCAGGTGCGAAAGCAGGCTAAAGTGATCCGGTGGTTCCGCATGGAAGGGCCATCGCTCAAAGGATAAAAGGTACTCCGGGGATAACAGGCTGATCGCACCCAAGAGCTCATATCGACGGTGCGGTTTGGCACCTCGATGTCGGCTCGTCACATCCTGGGGCTGGAGAAGGTCCCAAGGGTTGGGCTGTTCGCCCATTAAAGTGGCACGCGAGCTGGGTTCAGAACGTCGCAAGACAGTTCGGTCCCTATCTGATGCGGGCGTAAGAGATTTGAGAAGGGCTATCATTAGTACGAGAGGACCGTGATGGACGCACCGCTAGTGAACCTGTTGTCACGCCAGTGGCACGGCAGGGTAGCTATGTGCGGAAGAGATAAGCGCTGAAAGCATCTAAGCGCGAAACTCGCTTCAAGATGAGATCTCTGATTAAGGGTCGTGGAAGAATACCACGTTGATAGGTAGTAGGTGTAAAGGTGGTGACATCAAAGCCGAGCTATACTAATAACCCGTAAGCTTTCAATAATTATTAAGGTATGTGGAAACTGAAGAGGCAGAAGCATACATTATAAATTTATGACTGAAAGCAACCTGAATAGCGAATTTGTAAGTTAATAATGAGCAGTATTTTAGAAATGAGAGCTGCGTTAGGAGTTAATAATTAATCAGATTCAACAGGAAATACTTGCCGAAATAGATTATCTAGTATAGAACACAGCTGAAAGGCTTAGGGATATATAGGTATAATTATAAGGATATAGTAGTTGTGAAAGACGCCAAATTAGAAGTGTTCTGCAAGCAAACTGAATGCGAAGAGCAGGAAGTGAGAAGTGAAGACGAAGAGCAGAAGAATATTTAGGTATAACAGAAAACTTAATGCCGATATAGTCAATAATTAACAAAAGAAATTATTTTGTGTTGCGGCATGTGTAAGAAACAGTTACACGACTGAACACAAGAGAAAAGAGCAACGGTGGCTATAGCGGAGGGGATCACCTCTTCCCATTCCGAACAGAGCAGTTAAGCCCTCCTGCGCCAATGGTACTGTACTAAACATACGGGAGAGTAGGTCGCCGCCGAAATATTTAAAATATAGAAGACACACCCCTTGTTTGCACAAGTATTGCGAGCAGGGGGTGTGTTACTTTTGCACAATACACATAGATACTCTTATCTTTATCTTCAAGGCATATCCTATTTATATTTGATTGCTGTATTTTACTATGCTAACTCCATCTTTGCTACATTTTACTCATTTATACGGACTTATTGGCTATCCATTATCTCATTCTTTTTCTAAACAATTTTTTAATACAAAATTTAAACAATTATCACTTTCTGCCACTCACCACTACGATGTTTTTCCTTTACACCAAATAGAGCATTTTGAAAAGATACATCAATATTACCCTAATTTGAAAGGCGTAAATGTTACTATTCCTTATAAACAAAGTATTTTTTCTTTTTTAACTGATATTGACTCCGTTGCACAAGCAGTGGGCGCAGTTAATTGTATTTATCTGTCGGATAACAATATCCGAAAAGGCTATAATACAGATGTATATGGATTCGAACAATCGCTTTTGCCTTTGTTGCCTTCGGTGCCTGTGCAGGCGTTGGTGTTGGGAAACGGCGGTTCTGCCAAAGCGGTAGTATATGTATTGAAAAAACTAAATATACCTTATCGAATTGTGTCGCGACAAGGGGCTGATGGCGGTGTTTTGAGTTATAATGATATAAATGAGGATATATTACAGGAATATCATTTGATTATTAATACTACGCCTTTGGGAATGTATCCGAATATTGTTGCTTGCCCGCCTTTGCCTTACGATGCGTTGGGGAAGCAGCATATTTTGTATGACCTTATTTATAATCCTTCCGAAACCTTATTTTTACAAAAAGGGGCTGAACAAGGGGCACGCATCAAATCGGGTTTGGATATGTTGTATTTACAAGCAGAAAAATCGTGGGAAATATGGCAAGGAAATGATACATTTGTTTAACTTTGCTTATACTTAAATATAGTAGCTTTGTCAGAATCATTACCTATTAAACAGCAAATTAAATTAGAACCCTCGTGGCTGAAAGTGTTGCAGGCGGAATTTGAGCAACCTTATTTTTTCGCTATCAAGCAGTTTTTGTTGCAAGAAAAACAAGCAGAACACACGGTATATCCACAAGGGAAGCTGATTTTTAATGCATTTGAGCAAACATCTTTTGAAAAAGTAAAAGTGGTGATTTTGGGGCAAGACCCCTATCACGGAGCCGGACAAGCACACGGTTTGTCGTTTTCTGTGCCGCTTGGCGTACCGCCGCCGCCTTCTTTGGTAAATATTTTTAAAGAAATCAAACAGGATACGGGTATTGAACCACCTACAAACGGCAATTTGGAGGCTTGGGCGCGACAGGGAGTGTTTTTACTGAATGCTATCCTGACAGTGCGTGCCAATACTGCGGCTTCGCATCAGCATATCGGGTGGCAAGATTTTACAGATGCCGTTATCCGCCGTTTGTCGGAGCAGCGCGAAGGGATAGTTTTTATGTTGTGGGGAAAATTTGCACAAAATAAAAAAAGCCTCATAGATGCTTCCAAACACTATATTTTGCAGGCGGCGCACCCTTCGCCATTGTCGGCGTTGAGTGGATTTTTTGGTTGCAAACATTTTTCAAAATGCAACGAATTGCTACAAGCCGCCGGAAAAAATCCGATAGACTGGCATTTATAATTCGTAAAAAAATGTTTTTTATTCCGATAAATCATCATTGAGGCGGTCAATTTGTCGGCGGTCGCGCTTGGTGGGTCGCCCTTCGCCGCGCTTGCGGTAAGCGTTGGGGAGTGCTACAAAAGCAGAATCCAACACAGGTGGCGGCGGTGGCGAAATATCTTCGTAATGAGGAGCAGCCAACTCCGCCGATACTCTTTTTTCAATCAGCCCGACTACTTTATAAATGAGCATCATTTGCGGCGACCTACGAATATGAACCGTTTCTCCTATTTTTAACTGATAAGAAGGCTTTACACTATTGCCGTTGATTTTTATTTTTCCGGCATCGCAGGCTTCAGTGGCGAGGGTACGAGTTTTAAAAACACGCACCGCCCACAACCATTTATCAATTCGTATTTTATTCGCTTCTGCCATTATATTTTTTTTAAAAGTTTATTTTTTTTGTGATTAATCTTATCAATAAAAAAAAAGTCCAAAGGTTCAAAAATACTCGTTCAACAAAAATCTTTAATTATATCACATCTTATGCAAGTTTTATTTCAAAAAATTGTTTTTACCTTTTTGTTTATATGCTTGGCGCAGGTAGCAGTAAATGCTCAGGCTACTTTGCCCGATTTTAAATTTCAGGATTTGAAAGGAAAGGTAATAGGAAAATCACAAGTGCCGTATCAGCAATATTTAACGGTGGTATATTTTGACCCTACCTGTGAGCATTGCATTGAACTGACGGAGCAAATTGTGAAAAATATTGCCAAATTCAAAAAAACGCACCTGCTGTGGGTATCCATCGCCGATGCCGAACCAATTGCGGAGTTTCAACGCACTTATTTTCCAAATGTAAAAAATATGACTTTTGTGCGCGATGCTAAAATGAAGGTATATGATTATTTTGAAAATTTAGATGATACGCCCACTTTCGTAGTGTTTGATAAAAACGGAAAACGTATTTCTACATTGACTTTACCTAAAGTGGAACAATTATATACTTTGTATAAATAAAGCAATTTAATTTTATTTTTTTTTAAAAAAAGAATGATAACCTCCTGTAAAGAATCTGAACTTTGCAGGGAGGTTGTTTTTTTTGCTGTAAAATTTTTATCATTTTGTGTAAAAAAAGTAGTGTAGAACAGAATGTTGCAAAAAATATAATTGTTATTGCTACACACAATTGTTTGTAGCTTTGGGTTTTAAAAAAAATGATATATTCTCGTGTGCCGCTTGCATTTTTGGCATCGTTTTCAAAAAAGTAAATTATTTGCTTTTTTATTTCCGCCTTCGTTTCGCTATTTATGGTATGGTATGGGAATAGCGGCGGTGTTTTTTTTGCTGCTCCATATTTTATTCCCGTTGCGTCCTCATATTTCACATTCTGTGAGTGTGGCTGCCGCTGATGGTGTTCCTTTGTACGCTTTTTTGTCTGATGACGACAAATGGCGGCTGAAAACCGAACTTTCGGAAATCAGCACTACGCTGCGCAAAGCTCTTATCCACAAAGAAGACAAATATTTTTATTATCATTTCGGCATCAATCCGGTGGCGATACTGCGTGCCGCTTTTAATAATATGCTTTTGGGCAAACGAAGTTCGGGAGCTTCCACGATTACTATGCAGGTGGCGCGTTTGCTCGAACCCAAACAGCGCACTTATACCAACAAATTGCGCGAGGTGTTTCGGGCTTTACAATTAGAAATTCTTTATTCCAAAGACGAAATTTTACAATTTTATATCAATTTAGTGCCTTACGGTTCAAATATTGAAGGTATAAAATCGGCGGCGGCTTTGTATTTTGGCAAATCTCCTGCTTTGCTGAGTATTGCAGAAATTACTACACTTGCCATCATTCCCAACCGACCGAGTTCCTTGCGGTTAGGCGACAACAATGCTTATATCGTACAGGAGCGGAATCGCTGGCTGCGCCGTTTTGCCGCCGAAGGCGTATTTACTGCTGCCGCCATTGAAACGGCACTCGCCGAACCCCTCAACGCCCGCCGCCAAAGTATGCCGCGCCAAGCACCGCACTACAGCCGCCGTATGAAAGAGGCTTTTCCGCAAATGGTGAATATACACGGCTCGCTGCGGGCAGAGCAGCAGCGCAAAGCCGAGCAAATTGTACAAAATTTTGTGCGCCGCACCAAGCGTATGCACATCAATAATGCCGCCGCTATCGTTATTAACAACCGCAACAAAGCCGTAGAAGTATATGTGGGTTCGGGCGATTTTTTTGATACCATTGACGGCGGTCAGGTAGATGGCGTAAAAGCGGTGCGCTCGCCGGGCAGCACACTCAAACCGTTTTTGTACGGCTTGGCTTTTGATAAGGGCATCATCACACCAAAAACCATTATCAGCGATGTGCCCGTCAATTATAGTGGTTATATGCCTGCCAATTTTGATAAACAATACAATGGCTATGTGAGTGTGGAAAAAGCTTTGGCTTTGTCTTTAAATATTCCGGCGGTAAAAGTGCTGAATGAAGTGCAATTAAATGATTTTATAGATTTGTTAGTCAATGGTCAGTGCCGTCAGATTGAGCGCGACCGCAAAAAAATGGGTTTGTCTTTGGCTTTGGGCGGCTGTGGTGTGCGCTTGGAAGAATTGAGCAATTTGTACGCCGCCTTAGCGCGTGGGGGACAGTTTAGCCGCTTGAAGTGGTTGCAGGGCGACAGCATCAGCCGCGAAGTGCCTTTGTTGTCGGCATCGGCTACTTATATGCTCACGCGCATTATGACACAGCTCCAACGCCCCGACCTTCCGGCGGCTTTGGCGAGTAGCAGCACTGTGCCGCGTATTGCCTGGAAAACGGGTACTTCTTATGGGCGGCGCGATGCGTGGAGTATCGGCTACAACAAAAACTATACTATCGGCGTGTGGGCGGGTAACTTTTCGGGCGAAGGTGTTGCCGAACTCACAGGAGCAGATATAGCTACGCCTTTGCTGTTTGAATTATTTAATGCGATAGATAAAGCCTCTTTGGATAATAAATGGTTGGCGGCTCCGCTGGAGTTGGACGAAAGGTGGGTGTGCGCGCAAAGCGGCGATATACCGAATGATTTTTGCGAACAGCGCGTGTTGGATTATTATATTCCGGCAGTGAGCCATGTGCGCACTTGCAGGCATCGTGAGTATGTGTGGGTATCTGCTGACGAAAAAATAACCTACTGCACCTCCTGTATGCCCGCCGAAGGAGCAAAACGCATACTCTACGACCGGCATACCCCCGAAATGATTCGTTATTTTGAAGAAAATCATATCAATTATCAGCAATTACCGCCACACAACCCCGATTGTGGCAGATTACTCGCCAATCAACTTCCTTCTATCACCTCCTTACAAAATCATTCAGAATATTTATTAGATAGCAACGACCTGCAAGATTTGATGCTTTCGTGTACGGTTGCCAATGATGTAGAGCGTATTTTTTGGTTCATAGATGATAAATTTTATAAAGCCGTTGCGCCGCAGGTTTCTGTTTCTTTTACGCCTCATGCAGGCAATATCAAAATATCGTGTGCCGATGATAAAGGCAGAAACAGCGATATTGTAATTAAGGTGCAGTTTTTTTAATATAAAATAGACTATTTTTGCACTTGTTTTTTATGAATCATACAAAAGTTGCTTTATATACGTTGGGTTGCAAGCTCAATTATGCGGAAACATCAGCCATTGGCAGACGTTTGGAAGCGGAAGGGTACGAAACGGTTGATTTTGAAGATACAGCCGATGTGTATGTAATTAATACCTGCTCCGTGACCGAAAATGCCGACAAAAAATGCCGTGATATTATCAGACGCGCTTTGCGCCGTAGTCCTGCCGCAAAAGTAGCAGTGGTGGGTTGTTATGCGCAGTTGCAGCCCCGCGAAATTGCCGCTATTGAGGGTGTGGATTTGGTGTTGGGAGCAGCAGAAAAATTTAAGTTGGCACAGCATTTACAACCCATTTTACACAGTCCCAAAGCAGCTGTCGGCGAGTGGGTGTCTTGTGCCATTGATGAAGTAGATACTTTTGAAAGTTCCTATTCGGCAGGAGAGCGCACGCGAGCCTTTTTGAAGGTGCAGGACGGCTGCGATTATTCCTGTTCTTTTTGTACTATACCCTTGGCGCGGGGCAGCAGCCGCAGCGACCGTATTGCAAATATTGTGCAGTCGGCGGAAGAAATAGCAACTTTGGGTATCAAAGAAATTGTGCTGACAGGCGTGAATATCGGCGATTTTGGTAAGTCGGCAGCCATAGGTGGGCGCGAAGAGCGTTTTTTGGAGCTGATACAAACCTTGGACAAAGTGGAGGGCATTGAACGTTTCCGAATTTCGTCTATTGAGCCGAATTTGTTGAGCAACGATATTATTCAGTTTGTTGCCGCTTCGCAGCGATTTGTTCCGCATTTTCATATACCACTCCAATCGGGTAACAACCGCCTCTTGGGGCTGATGCGCCGCCGCTATCGCCGCGAGTTGTATGCCGAGCGCGTAGCGGCTATCAAAAATGCCCTTCCGCAAGCCTGTATCGGTGTAGATGTAATTGTGGGATTCCCGAGCGAAAGCGAAGATGATTTTTTGGATACTTACCATTTTCTTCACCATTTGGATATTTCGTATTTGCATGTGTTCACCTACTCCGAGCGCGAGCAAACCAAAGCCTTAGACCTCAGCCCCGTTGTGCCGATGCAGGAACGCTACCGCCGCAATAAAATGCTGCGGATTTTGTCGGAGAAAAAACGCCACTTTTTTTATGAGCAACACATTGGCAAGAGCTATACTGTATTGTGGGAACACGAAATGCAGGAAGACGGCACGATGCAGGGATTTACGGAAAATTATATAAAAGTGAGTGCGCCCTATCAGGCGGCTTGTGTCAATACTTTGCAGCGCGTACAACTCGCGCATTGGCAAGATGACGGCACAATAGCGGCAATTTTGGTGTAGCAGATATAGAAATAAAAAGTGTTTTTCAGAAAGCGAAAAAAACACAACAGTATTTTTTTTCAAAAAAAAATCTATATTTTCGGCTGCCGCAACAATAAAATTGAAACGGCTGCTGAATTTTTTTTGTTATCCTCATTTTAATTTTCTCTGCTACCTTATGATTATTGTAAGTGCTTGGTTTTTGAATTTCTTTACGCGTCGTTTTGCGCACGCCATCACTTTATATCCTTTCATTATCCTCAAACAACAGCAACTGCGACAGCATAAAGTATTACTCAATCATGAGCGTATCCATCTGCGGCAGCAGCTCGAATTGCTCATTATAGGTTTTTATATTTGGTATGTAGCGGAGTATTTGGTGGGGCGCTTGCGGGGAAAAAGCCATTTTATTGCTTATCGCGGCATTTCTTTTGAGCGCGAAGCCTATGCCTGTGAGGAGGATTTGAAATATCTGCAACGCCGAAAATTCTGGGGCTTTTTGAAATATTTTTGAACGGAGTAGTTTAGGTGGTTCGTTTCAGTAAAAACAGATTTTATAGATAAAAAAATACACCATCATTCACAAAATCCACCGCTCCATATTGCCGTTTTTAGCTATCTTTCAAGCGAAAATATTTTTTATACGCTTGCATCTCTTTGTTATATGAATCGGCAACCCCTCAACCAAAGTAGCGTGCTCAATGCTTGGGCGATGTACGACTGGGCAAACTCTGTATTTGCGCTCACCATTCGCACCGCCATTTTTCCTATCTATTATCAGGCTGTCACCAAAGCCGCTGCCCTTGCCAAAGGAGCAACACAAGCTCCCTATTATGTAGAAATCGCCGGTATGCGCTTTGATAATTCGGTGGTTTTTTCGTACAACACTTCATTGGCGTTTTTGATAGTGGTATTGCTTGCTCCGGTGTTGTCGGGTATTGCCGATTACGGCGGCTTAAAAAAACGTCTGCTCCAACTGCATTGCTGGGTAGGAGCTTTGGCGTGTATGGGATTGTATTTTTTTACGCAGAATACTATTCATTTAGGGCTGCTTTTGTTGCTTATTTCCACAGTGGCTTGGAATGGGAGTTTAGTGTTTTATAATGCTTTTTTGCCCGAAATTGCCACACCCGACCGCTACGACGAACTCAGTGCCAAAGGTTTTGCACTCGGCTATGTGGGTAGTGTGTTGTTGTTGATTATCAATTTGGCAGTAATTCAAATGCCGGAGGTGTTTTTTGATGTAGCCGCCAAAGCACAGGCATTGCTGCACGAAAATCCCGCCTTGACCGCCGATTCTGCTGCACAGGCGGCAACAGCTTACTACCAAAGCTACGCTTCGCGGCTGGCATTTTTGACGGTGGGGGTGTGGTGGCTTGTTTTTTCCCTCATACCTTTTTATTATTTGCCCAAAGAACACAAAAAAGGAAAAATTGAGTCGCATATTTTGTGGAATGGTTTTCGGGAGCTGAAAAAGGTTTGGAACGAAGTGCGCCACAATACAATTTTATACCGCTATTTGTGGGCGTTTTTTTGGTCGAGCGTGGGTTTGCAAACTACGATGAATCTGGCGAGTTTGTTTGGAGCCAAAGAGCTGCACCTGCCCGATGCACAATTGATTATGGTGTTGCTCATTATTCAGTTGGTGGCAATAGCAGGGGCTTATATTTTTGCCAAAGCCGCTCAACACTGGGGTAATGTGGGGGTGCTGCTGCCGGCACTTTTTTTGTGGATAGTGGTATGCTGGTCGGCGTATTTTGTTACCACAGCCGCACAATTTTATGTATTGGCGATGGTAGTGGGGCTTATTATGGGCGGCACACAATCGTTGATGCGTTCCACTTATGCCAAACTCATTCCGCAGCATACCCACAACTACGCTTCTTATTTTTCCTTTTATGATGTAGCCGAAAAACTGTCGGTAGTGATTGGAGCTTTTGTATTCGGTTTTTTTGACCAAATTACCGGCTCGATGCGCAATTCGGCATTGGCACTTTCTGTTTTTTTTATTGCAGGCTGTTGGATAATGTTTACTTTGCCCAAACGCTTACAAACACATTAGATTTAGTTTTTTCGTTTTGTAAAACAGGCTAATTTTTTTTGAAAAGAAGTATGCCCTCTACACCATTTTTACTAAATATGGAAATACTTCAAGGAAAAAAATTTATGCACAAGAAATATGGCTTGTGTGGATAAAAAATACCCTTCGGATGGGTAAAGTTGTGTGCAGAATGGCTAAACTTGCACCGTGCATTTACAGCTATCGGCAATACAGGTATATTGTGTTTTAATTACAATGATATATTCAATTATTTAGCTGTTGTGTATAAAAATTTTTTCGCCCGATTCTTTTAATAAAAGATTTTATTATCCTGTATTGCTGCAATTATATTTTTATAATATATTGATATTTAATTATTTAAATAAAAACATAACATATATTGACCATATTGGTACAACGCTATAACAACTTGTATTTATCTTGTAAAATACTGATTAAAAAGTTGAAAAATCGCTTTTAAATCCCTTTGCAAGGCTCATACAAGTGTGGTTAGGTGTGTGCTATTTTTATCACCTCTCTTATCCCCAAAACCTCATGTACGTTATCAAAAGAAACGGTAGCCGCGAAGCCGTCAAATTCGACAAAATTACTGCTCGTATTGTAAAACTCTGCTATGGCTTAGATACAAAATACATAGAGCCTTTCGACATCGCCAAGCGCGTTATTCAGGGCTTGTACGATGGCGTAAGTACGACAGAACTCGACAATCTGGCTGCGGAAACTGCTGCTTCGCTGGCTACTCAGCACCCCGACTACTCTATTTTGGCGGCGCGTATTGCGGTGAGCAATTTGCACAAAAACACGCTTAAATCATTTAGTGCTACCATACGCGAGCTTTATGAATATCGCGATCCCAAAACCGATGAAAGAGCCGGCTTGATTTCTGAAAAAACCTACCAGATTATACGCCGCCACGCCGCCGAATTGGATTCTGCCATTATTTACGACCGCGATTATCATTTTGATTATTTCGGTTTTAAAACCTTGGAACGCTCTTATTTGCTGCGCCTGCACGGTAAAACGGTAGAGCGTCCGCAGCACTTGTTTATGCGTGTGGCAGTAGGTATTCATGGTGAAGATATCGCCGCCGCTTTGGAAACCTACGAACTGATGAGCGAGCGTTGGTTTATTCATGCCACTCCTACGCTTTTCAATGCAGGCACGCCGAAGCCGCAATTATCTTCGTGTTTTTTGCTCAGTATGCAAGATGATTCTATCGAAGGTATTTTTAATACTTTATCACAATGTGCCAAAATATCGCAAAGTGCGGGCGGTATCGGCGTGAGCGTGCATAATATACGCGCAAAAGGTAGCTATATCAAAGGTACGGGTGGTCATTCTAACGGCTTAGTGCCGATGTTGCGCGTATTTAACGATACTGCCCGCTATGTGGATCAGGGCGGCAACAAACGCAAAGGTGCTTTTGCCATTTATGTAGAGCCTTGGCACAGCGATATTTTTGATTTTTTGGAAATGAAAAAAAATCACGGTAAAGAAGAAATGCGTGCCCGCGATTTGTTTTATGCCCTTTGGATTCCCGACCTGTTTATGAAGCGTGTAGAAGCCAACGCCGACTGGTCTTTGTTTTGTCCGAATGAAGCTCCCAATTTATACGATTGCTACGGCGAAGCATTTGAACGCCTCTACGAACAATATGAAGCCGAAGGCAAAGCCCGAAAAGTGGTAAAAGCACAGGAATTATGGTTTAAAATATTGGATTCGCAGATAGAAACAGGCACACCTTATATGTTGTATAAAGATGCTGCTAACCAAAAATCCAACCAAAAGAATTTGGGTACTATCCGAAGTTCCAATTTATGCACGGAAATTATTGAATACACTTCGCCCGAAGAAGTTGCTGTGTGTAATTTGGGTTCTATTGCATTGCCGCGCTTTGTGAACGAGGGTGTGTTTGATCATCAAAAATTATTTGAAATTACAAAAGTTCTCACGCGCAACCTCAATCGTATCATCGATATCAATTACTATCCGGTTGCCGAAGCCAAACATTCCAACTTACGCCACCGCCCTATTGGTATTGGTGTGCAGGGTTTGGCTGATGCTTTTATTTTGCTGCGTTTGCCTTTTGAAAGTGCCGAAGCCCAGCAGCTCAACCGCGAAATTTTTGAAACGATTTATTTTGCTGCGCTCACCGCCTCCAACGAACTGGCGCAACAGCACGGAGCTTATGAGTCTTTTGCAGGCTCACCCGCCAGCGAGGGCATTTTGCAATATGATATGTGGGGCGCAGAGCCTTCGGCGCGTTGGGATTGGACTACACTCAAAGCCAATATCAAAGCAAGCGGTTTGTACAACAGCCTTTTGTTGGCACCGATGCCCACAGCATCTACTTCTCAGATTTTAGGCAACAACGAATGTTTTGAACCTTATACCTCCAATATTTACACGCGCCGCGTATTGTCGGGCGAATTTATTGTGGTGAATAAACACTTACTCAAAGACCTCATTGCTTTGGGTATGTGGAATGATGATTTGCGCACGGCACTCATCGCCAACAACGGCTCGGTACAATCCATAGAAGGGCTGCCGCAATCTATCAAAGATTTGTACAAAACAGCTTGGGAAATCAGCCAAAAAACAATTTTGGATATGGCTGCGGAGCGCGGTGTTTTTATTTGCCAAAGCCAAAGTATGAATGTGTTTATGCAAGATGTGAATTATAAAAAATTGACTTCTATGCACTTTCATGCGTGGAAAATCGGCTTGAAAACGGGCATGTATTATTTGCGCACGCGCCCCAGTGCCGAGCCTATCAAATTTACTTTAGATGCTGAATATTTGAAAAAACAACGCGATTTGACGAAGAACAACGGTGTGAAAGTAGCAGCTGTATCAAAAGTGATGGCAGAGGAAGAAACAATAACTGCTTTTGCAAATAAAGAATCTTCTTTTTATGAAATTTCGGAAGATGAGCGTGAGCAAGTAAAAGCCTGTTCTTTAGACGATCCCGATTGTTTGAGTTGCAGTGCTTAAAATTTTTAAAAAATAAATACCAACGCCTCCTTTGTCTGTCATCAACGAAGGAGGCGTTTTTTTTATATTTCAGAGGTGCCGTATCTTTCTTTTTTTAAAAAAACTAAGCATCTACTTCGCGCTCTAATTGGGTGCGTTTCAATGAGTTAGCGTGCATGGCATCGTAGCTGCGGCGGTTGTTTACAATGTCAATGGCTTCAAAAACAGCCTGCCGGAAAGAGTCGTGTTTGGCAATGCCTTTGCCTGCAATATCGTAGGCAGTGCCGTGGTCGGGTGAGGTGCGTACAAAAGGCAATCCTGCCGTATAATTTACGCCAAATCCGAAAGAAAGCAATTTAAAAGGAATAAGCCCCTGGTCGTGGTACATCGCCAACACTGCATCAAATTCTTTGTAAATGCCCGTGCCGAAAAACCCATCGGCGGCATAAGGACCAAACGCCAGCATACCCGCTTGTTTTGCCTGCTCCAATGCCGGACGCAGCACAGTGTCGTCTTCTTTGCCAATCAGCCCGTCGTCGCCGGCGTGCGGATTGAGTGCCAATACCGCAATTTTGGGGCGTTCTATCAAAAAGTCGCGGCGCAGAGCTTCATTGATGAGGTTTATTTTTTGAATTACTTTTTCTTTGCTTATCTGAGCCGCTATTTCGCTGACAGGCACATGGTTGGTTACTAATCCCACCTTCATGCGCTCGCTCACCAAAAACATCAGATTTTGGGTGTGGTTGCATTTTTTTGCAAAAAACTCCGTTTGTCCCAAAAACGGCTCTTGCGGCGTATCCAGCACACTTTTGTTCACCGGAGCAGTAATAACGGCATCAATATGTTGTTGTATTGCATCGTCGGCTACGGCGTGCAGGGCTTTTAGCACATAGCTGCCACTATTTTTGTCGGCAGTGCCGATATTAATATTTATCGTTTCCTGCCAGCAGTTGATGATATTGAGCGTTTTTTCCTGCGCTTGGTCGGCGGAGGTAATGAGGTTAAATTTAAAATCTGGTTCTTTAAGAATATTTTTATGATAAGAAATAGCCTTTGATGAGCCATAGATAATAGGCGTACAAATATCATACATACGCTCATCGCGAAATGTTTTTAATATTACTTCTATACTGATACCGTTGAGATCGCCAATACTGATACCAATGAGGGGTTTATTCATAAAGTTTAATTATTCCTTGAATATGAAATTGTTTTTTTAAAACGAAATCGCTGAATTTTAATTTTTTATTTGTAAAAATGTCTTTTTTTTGAAAAATCAAGATAAAAAGTTCATTTTTTTAATAAAATAAAGCTAATATCCTTATTTTCAATACGATATAGCCTATATCGTTCACTTTTTTTGAAATCAGACTACAACCCGCTGTACCGCACATCTAAGCTAAACAATTCGGGGTGCTTGCCTTTGCCATGGGTGCGATAGAAATCCATAATTTTGCGCATATCGGCATCAATGTCTCCGGTAGGCATAACAAATTGTTTAATGCCGCACAGTTTTTTTTCATAATCAATATACGATAATGCGATAGGAACTTGTGCGCCCAATGCCACATAATAAAATCCTGTTTTCCATTCGGTGCGGAGGCTGCGTGTGCCTTCGGCAGTTACAATCATCGCCAGACGGTCGTGTTTTTTAAATAAATCAATCATCGCCTCCGTCATACTCGGTCTTTCTTCTCCTGCCTGACGCGGGCGGCGGTTGATACCCAAAGCACCCAAAGGGCGGATAAACATTCCCAAAGGAAAGCGCAATATCTCATCTTTGATAGTAAAACGCAAAGGCACTTTCATTATATCCATTGCCGCCATAGCTATTACAAAATCCCAATTGCTTGTATGCGGTGCTGCCACCAACACACAACGCTGATATTCGGGCTGCAATACGCCGTCTATTTTCCAGCCGGGCGAGTTTAAAATAAAATCTGAAAAGGGCTTTGAGCATGATAATCAGAAGAAAACGCTTATTTGGTTTCGCTGCCTTTTGCTCTTGTAGCCAAAAAATCGTAGAGCAGACGCACGCCTACACCCGAGGCGTTTTTGCCGCGATAGCCATAAGGACTGTGCAAATAAGCTACGCCGGCAATATCCAAATGAATCCAAGGATAAGCGGTGAAATGCTCCAAAAATTTGGCGGCGGTAATATGCCCCGCTAAGGGACCTCCGATATTTTTCATATCTGCTATATCCGACTTCATCATATCGCCGTATTCTTTCCAGAGCGGAAATTCAATCATACGCTCATATACTTCAAAGCCGCTGTTGATAAAATCTTTATTTACTTGCGTATCGGCATTGCTCAACATTGCAATAGCATAAATGCCTAGCGCGCGTGCGGCGGCACCAGTGAGCGTAGCCAAATCTATTACTAATTCGGGATTGTATTGTTTGGCGTAGGCGAGGGCATCTGCCAAAATCAAACGCCCTTCGGCATCGGTATTGAGCACTTCTATCGTAGTACCGTCATATTGTGTAATTACATCGCCGGGGACATAAGCGTCTTCGCCCGGGCGGTTGTCGGTAGCCGGAATTAAGCCTATAATATGCAAGGGCAACTGATTGTCGGCGGCGGCACACAAAGTACCCAAAACGGCGGCAGCACCTGCCATATCGCATTTCATATAGTCCATACTGTCGGGGGTGGGTTTGAGGCTCAAGCCGCCTGTATCAAATACCACTCCTTTGCCTACCAACACGATAGGTGCTGTATTGACGGCTTTGGCGGGTTTCCACTCCAAGATATTAAAGCGGGGCGGCACGTTGCTACCTTTGTTTACTGACAGCAAGCCGCCCATTCCCATTTCTTCTATTTGTTTTTTCTTAAAAACCGTCACCTCAAAGCCTTTCTTTTTACCCAAATGCTCTATTTCTTCGCTAAACTGCGGGGCGGTGAGGTAGCTGAGGGGTTCGTTTACCAAATTGCGGCAGATGTAAACAGCTTCTGTTAGTTTCTCCAATTCTTCCACTTTTTCGCGCGAAACGTCATATATTTGAATGTTTTCGAGGCTGTTGCGTTCTTTTTCGGCATTTTTTCTGTATTTCAGAAACTGATAATTTCCCAGAGCAGCACCTTCAGCGGCGTATAGGGCAGCATTTGAAATTTCGGAGGAGATATTGACAAAACTCAGACTTTTGAATTTGTGTGTGTTGGCGTATTCGGCGGTTTTATGCCCCAAATTGCGAAGGGTTTCGCAGCGTATATAGGTTGGGTCTTTTTCTTCGTTGTTGCATACCGCTAATACAATGCTGTATTCGGAGCGATGGAAAGTAATGAGCGTTTGAGTACTGTCTTTGAGCAAACGCTGTGCTGCTGCAAGCTCGTCGGCAGTAAGTGATTTTGCTGTAAAATTATTGGCTTTTAAATCTGTATTTTTATCAATGATATAAACAATGCTCTCGTTGGCAGGAATTTTTTTTATGGCTTTGAGGGAAAGTGTATTCATATTTTTTATTTGATGATTTTTTTTTACAAAACAATATCAAAGGCGAAATTAAGCTAAAATACTGATTTTTCTTTGTATAAGTTTGAATTTACGGCAAAAGCACATTTTTAATTATGCTTTTTTAATAAATTTGGAAATATAACAGATATAACCTGATTAATTTTAAAAAACGAAAATTACCTTTGCACCGTTATATTTATATTTTAGTATGAAACGAATGTTTTTCTTTTTGGTGATAGTGGCGGCTCTTGCTTGGGCTTATATGAAATATCGCAGTGCCGCAGTTCCTCAATTCCAAAGGGTTGAGAATATGTCGCTGTCGGGAGTATCGCTCAGTAAAATTACGCTCAAAGGTGATGCTATTTTTAAAAACGACAACAATGTAGGTTGCACGATGAGTGGTATAGATTTGGACGTATTTGCCAACGGCGTAAAAGTAGGTAAAATAGAAAATAAAGATGCGGTTACTATTAGCGGTAACAGTGAGTTTGATATTCCCTTGTATGTATCTTTTAGTCCGGCTTCTTTTTTGAAAGAAAAAAATATTTTGAGCAATATACTTTCTGCTTATGAAAACAAAAAAGTAGAGGTATATTTAAAAGGCAATATCAACGTGTTGCTGGCGGGTGTCAGTGTGCCGATACCTATGGCATACAAAGATTCGGTTGCGATAGGCGGCTTATAAAAAATGGTACTGTTTTTTCTTAAAATTAGGCAGTTGGATTTAAAATCTCTTTCATCGCAATTTTGATTTGTTCCGTTAGGCGTTTGGCACTCACTTCTGAGTGGCTTTCGGCGTAGATTCGGATAATGGGTTCGGTATTGGATTGGCGCAGATGTACCCAATCTTGGTCAAACTCCAATTTTAAGCCGTCTTCGGTATTGGCGGGATATTTGGCAAAACGCTGCCGCACTTTTTCCAACAGCAAGTTCATATCCAATTGTGGTGGCAGCACTATTTTGTCTTTTACCATATAATAATTAGGATAAGCAGCACGCAACAAAGAGCAGTATTTGTTGGAGCTTGCCAAATGCGACAAAAACAAGGCGATACCCACCAAAGCATCGCGTCCATAATGCAAAGGCGGATAAATAATGCCGCCGTTGCCTTCGCCGCCGATAACGGCATCAACGGCTTTCATTTTTTCTACTACATGCACTTCACCTACGGCGGCGGCGAAATAATTGCAGCCCGCTTTTTCGGTGACATCGCGCAGGGCACGGCTCGACGACAAATTGGATACCGTGCTGCCTTTGTGGTGCTTGAGTATGTAGTCCGCTACAGCTACCAAAGTATATTCTTCGCCAAACATATCGCCGTCTTCGCACACCACGGCAAGGCGGTCGGCATCGGGATCTACCGCAAAACCCAAATGCGCCTTTAAAGAGCGCACTCGCTCGGCAAGATTGGTGAGGTGCTCGGGCAAGGGTTCGGGGTTGTGAGCAAATTTTCCGTCTGGTGTAGCATTTAAAACGATGGTTTCCTGAACACCCAAAGCCTGCAACAAAGCGGGTACGGCAATAGCTCCCACCGAATTAATACCATCTATTACTATCTTATAGTTTTTGGAACGAATGGCTTCCACATTTACCAAAGGCAATGCCACAATCTGGTCAATATGATATTGTAAAAAGCTGTCGTTGCGCTCGTAGTTGCCCAATTTGTCCACTTCGGTAAAAACAAATGCTTCGTTCTGTGCAATTTGGAGCAGCTGGGCACCGGCGGTGGCACTGATAAATTCGCCTTTATGGTTGAGGAGTTTGAGGGCGTTCCATTCTTTGGGATTGTGGCTGGCACTCAAAATAATGCCGCCCGCCGCTTGTGTGGCTATCACTGCCATTTCTACGGTGGGTGTAGTAGCTAATCCGGTATCAACAACATGAATACCCAGAGCCTGTAAAGTAGCCGCCACCAAGCGGCGCACTATATCGCCGGATATACGGGCATCTCTACCAACCACCACTGTGAGTGGCGAGAGGTTGGCAACTTCTTGCTGTTGCTGTTGGAGCAACATCGTGCCGTATGCGGCGGTGTATTTCACAATGTCTATTGGTGTTAAGTTGCTACCAACAGAACCGCCGATAGTGCCGCGTATGCCTGATACAGATGTAATGAGTGTCAAGGTTGAATTTTATTTTGGGCGAAGTTAAGCAAGATACTTCAATTACATAGAACGGCAACGATGTTTATTTTTTTGGATAGCGTAAATAAACAGGTAGATATGGAGTATTTGGATTTCCGTTATATGGAATTTTGCTGCTTAAAAAACTTCAATAAAACAAATATGTATTCATTCCAATTTTATTTTATTGCTTAATTTTTAACGGAGAGTAAATATTAAAAGTGTAGCTTTTTTTGTACAATTATTTTTTAATATTTACATAAGTATAGTTTGTTTTTTTATTTTGATTAAATTTTTTTTAGTATGCTGAAGGCGAGTAAATAAAATTTTGACCCACAAAAAGATTTGTTTTTCTAATAGGAATATTGTTTTTTTTAAATAGAAAAAATTTTTAAAAAAAATTATACAGATTAAAATTTTATACATAACTTTTCGCCGCTTTTGGATTGTTAAATTAATTTATAAAAATTGGCATATTTTTTGACACCGCCTTGAATTGATTTTATCATCTTTCTTATTTAATCGTGATATAATTTTTATTTATATAATAACTTAACTTCCCCAAACAAATTTAAAAAAAATGAAAAGAATCTCTGCCCTTCTTCTTGCAATTTTGGCTGCTTCTACTGCTATGTTTGCGCAACAACAACGCAACTGCGGCTCTATGGACGTATTAGACCGTTTGAAACAGGAAGACCCTGCTTTGGAGCAAAAAATGCAAAACATTGAAACATTTACACAAAATTATGTGGCAAAGCACGAACACGAAAATGAGCGTGTGGTTTATACCATTCCGGTAGTATTCCATGTAGTTTATAAAACGACTACCGAAAACATCAGCGATGCGCAGATAATGTCGCAATTGACTGTATTGAACAACGACTTTCGTAAATTGAACAGTGACGCAGGCAGCGTGCCTTCAGCTTTTGCCGGACTTGCTGCCGATGCCGAAATTAATTTCTGTTTGGCGCAAACCACACCGACCGGTGCAGCTACTACGGGTATCACGCGCACTTATGCCAATGTGAGTTCTTGGGGTACAAACGACAACGTAAAAAAAGCAACACAGGGCGGTGTAAATCCTTGGGACGCTACTAAATATTTAAACATTTGGATATGTAATATCGGCGGCGGCATTTTGGGTTATGCCCAATTCCCTGGCGGCTCTACCGCTACTGATGGCGTAGTGATTGACTATCGCTATTTGGGTACAACAGGTACAGCTACTGCTCCTTTCAATAAAGGACGTACTGCCACACACGAAGTAGGACACTACCTCAATTTGCGCCATATCTGGGGCGATGCCACTTGCGGCAGCGACTTGGTAAGTGATACACCTACACACAATACTTCTAACTATGGTTGTCCTTCGCAGCCGCATTACAGCACTTGCAGCGGCAGCCCGCGAGAAATGACAATGAACTATATGGATTATACCGATGATGCTTGTATGTATATGTTCAGCAGTGGTCAAAAAACCCGTATGCAAGCTGTATTGGCTTCGGGCGGTACACGCGCCAGTTTGGCTACTTCTACTGCCTGCAATGCTCCTTCGGGCGGCGGCGGTACCACCACTTGCGGCACACCTTCTTCTTTGTCGGCATCTGCTGTTACTTCAAGCAGTGCTACTTTGAGTTGGGCGGCAGTAAGCGGTGCTACTTCTTACAATGTTCAGTACAAAACTTCAAGTGCCACTACCTGGACTACCACCACATCTACTACCAACTCAAAAAGTTTGAGTGGTTTGGCGGCATCTACTACTTATAATTTCCAAGTACAAGCCGTATGTTCTACTACCGGTTCTTATTCTGCTGCTGCCAGCTTTACTACCTCTGCTGCTACCAGCACTTCCTGCACAGATAATTACGAAAGCAACAACTCTTTTTCATCTGCTAAAACTATTGCGGTGAACAGTGCCATTACTGCAAAAATCGGCAGCAGCACTGATGTGGACTGGTTCAAATTCTCTAATACCAGCACCAAAAAGAATATTTTGGTAGAATTATATAATTTGCCGCTTGACTATGATTTACAATTATATAAGTCTAATGGTACTTTATTGGCTACTTCTGAAAATGCCAATACCGATGCCGAAAGTATCATTTATAATAATGCTACTACAGCTACTTATTATGTAAAAGTATATGGCTACGGCGGTGCTTACAGTAGTTCATCTTGCTACAACCTCAAAGCGAGCATCAGTTCTACTGCTTTTCGTAATGACGGCAGCAACAATTTGGAGGCGTTGGAAAGCGCACCTGCTTTTGAAAGCTTGAGCATTTTCCCTAATCCGGTACAAGATGTATTGACTATTGATTTCAACACTTTTGAAATCAGCGATGCCAATGTAACTGTATATGATATGTACGGAAAAGAAATGTTGCGTTTGCCGGTTTCTGTCAATAAAGGCTCTAACCGTGTTGAGTTGAATATGGGCGGTATTGCCAATGGCGTATATATCGTAAATGTTCAGCAAGGCAAAGAAATACGCACACAAAAAGTAGTGGTAAATCACTAATATATTGTTATTCATTCGGATAAAAAAAGAGAAAGGACTGCTCACAAGCAGTCCTTTCTCTTTTTATTTTTTGATAATCGCAGGTGAATATTGTAGCTTTGCACGCCAAACTGATTTTTAAATATTAGTGTATATCTGAATATTTTCCTGAAATGAAAGTTACCGAACATTTAGCCAATTCCCAAAAAACACTTATTTCCTTTGAAATATTACCACCTCTGAAAGGAAAAAGTATCGAGTCGCTTTATAATGTATTAGACCCTTTGATGGAGTTTCAGCCGCCATTTATTAATGTTACTTATCATCGTTCGGAGTATATTTTCAAACGCCGCCCCGATGGTAGTTTTGAGCAGGTGGTATTGAGCAAACGCCCCGGCACGGTGGGTATTTGCTCGGCAATTCGTTATCGCTACAAAGTAGATACCATACCGCATTTGGTATGTGGCGGCTTCAATAAAGATGCTACCGAAGATGCTTTGATTGATTTGCATTATTTGGGAATTAATAATGTGCTGGCGTTGCGCGGCGATGCTATGAAATCAGAAAGTGAGTTTATCGCCTCCGAAAACGGCCACCGCTATGCAGTAGATTTGGTGCGGCAAATCAACAACATGAACAAAGGCGTTTATTTGGAAGATGATTTGGAGAATGCCGTATGTACCGACTTTTGCATTGGCATTGCCGGCTATCCCGAAAAACATTTTGAAGCCCCCAACTTTAAAACCGACCTCAAACACTTAAAACAAAAAGTAGAGGCGGGGGCAGATTATATTATGACGCAGATGTTTTTTGACAATCAGAAATTCTTTGATTTCGTGAAGCAATGCCGCGAAGAGGGTATCAATATTCCGATTATTCCCGGCATCAAGCCCATCGTCAATCGCAAGCAAATTGCCAGTATTCCGCGACATTTTTATATTGAAATTCCACACGACTTGGCAGAAGCCGTAGAAAAATGTAAGGACGACAAAGAAGTGGCACGGGTGGGCACGGAGTGGTGTATTCAACAGTCCAAAGAACTCATAGAATTTGGAGTACCCTGCCTGCATTATTATACGATGGGGCGAGTAGCAACTTTTGTGGAGATAGCAAGGGCGGTTTTTTAATGTTTTTACATATAAAAACAAACAGGAGTGACTTCTAACAGTTATATGCGTCCTATCTCTCAAAACTCGCAATTAAATACACAAAAAGAATAACACAAATGAAAAAAATATTAAGTTTTTTATTCGCATTGCTGTTAATGTGTAGCAGTGATATTATTGCTCAATCAACAGATAGATTTATAAGAAGGTACTGATTAAGAATGTATGCTGGTGATTTTTGCAAAAAGTTGTCATATTGACAACCCAAAAGGGCAAAACCAACTTAAATTAGTATGTCTGAAATACTGGTTCAAGTGGTTTGCCCTCATTGTGAGGATACAAATGTAAAAAAAAATGGCAAAAAGCCAATGGTACTCAAAATTTCTATTGTTATAAGTGCAAAAACAATTTCAATTTGCCTACAAATACAAAGGAGCAGATCCTCGTATTAAACGGCAGGTTCGCTGTATGACCTTCAATGGCAGTGGTATCAGAGATATTCAAAGGGTCTGTGGAATAAGCATCGCGGGCATCTTATTGATCTTGCGCAAGTGGTTCAGACAAATACAAGAGCCTATTGTTCAAGGACATTTTAAGAAGGTCCAAATTGATGAAATGTGGACTTTTGTCAAACATCGCAAACAAGGCAAACGCTGGCTTTGGTATGCTTATGACGCAGATTCTGGTCAAATTTTAGCTTTTTACATCGGAAAACGCAATAATTCGGCTTGCAAAGCTCTGATGAGAAAACTCGCTCATTTACAAATTGATTCCTACCGAACCGATGATTGGAAGTCTTATAAAAAGTACATTGCTCCTCAAAAGCATATTATCGCAAAGGCTAAAACTACCCATATTGAAAGGCGCAACCGAGATTTCAGAACACATTTAAAAAGGCTCTGTCGCCAAACCGTTTGTTTTTCTAAGAAAGATGATATGCACTACGGTATCATTAAAACTTATATCTTTCTTAGAAACAAGTTCCGTACCCCTCTTAATATTCAGCATACATTTTAAATCACTACCTATAATTTATGGGTATGCTATAAAATTAAACCACTGTAGAGAGCAGAAATTACTTCCATGAATATTTTCGGCAAAATACCTTCGGTTCGTCAAACAAAAGATAAGACGATAAAAATCCTTATCGCTTGCTGTCGGTAAATCCTCACAAATTAAATGCGCATCTGATAAATTGCTGCAAAGTGTTTTTTTTATCAATAATCATTGTCAATAATTCCCAGCAAAACGGAATTCAAAATTGATAATAATACGGCAAAAACAATCGCCCACAGCCAACTGCTCACCACAAAACCATCTACCAAATAATCCACCAGCATCACCATGGCGGCATTAACCACCAAAGCAAACAAGCCCATCGTTAAAATGGTTATCGGAAAAGTGATAAAAGAAAGAATGGGTTTTAAAAAGCTGTTTACAAATGCCAGCAATGCCGCTACCAACACAGAATTTCCAAAACTATCCACACTGATATTCGGCAGGTAATTTGCCAATATATATACACAAACCGCATTGATTAAGAGTCGTATCAGAAAATTCATATACAAAATATTGTAAAATTGATAAAAAAATAACCGGATATTTTCAACGACAAATATAAAACATTTTGTTATGTTGTAGTTGCAGGGCATTTAAAAATATGTGCCGCCAATAATACAGCTATTGCTAAGTTTTATAAGATATTTGTGTACTTATCCGTATTTTTACCAAAAATTATTTTAACGCTCTATTTTTTGATATTTTTTTATGAATTTTGATTTGATTGTTATCGGCAGTATTTGGCTATGTGGCGGCTATCCGCGCTTCGCAATTGGGCTTAAAAACTGCTATTGTAGAAAAGAATCGCTCGGCGGTGTTTGTTTAAATTGGGGCTGTATTCCTACCAAAGCCCTGCTCAAAAGTGCTCAGGTATTTGAATACTTAAAGCACGCCGCCGACTACGGCATTGAAGCCGCCGCCCCCAAAGCCGACTTCGGAAAAGTAGTGAACCGCAGCCGCGAAGTAGCCGCCAAAATGAGCAAAGGTGTAAGTTTTTTGATGCGTAAAAATAAAATAGAGGTGCTCAACGGCTTCGGAAAATTGGTGACGGCTTCCAAAGTAGAAGTAACAGACGCTGCCGGTGCCAAAAAAGAATATACCGCCAAATATATATTGCTCGCTACGGGCGGGCGGTCGCGCCTGTTGCCCAATTTGCCGCAAGACGGTAAAAAAATCATCGGCTACCGCGAAGCGATGAGCTTGCCGCAACAGCCCCAATCAATGGTGGTGGTAGGAGCCGGTGCTATCGGTATGGAGTTTTCGTATTTTTATCATACGCTCGGCACACAAATAACGGTGGTGGAGTATATGCCTAATATTTTGCCCGTAGAAGACAGCGATGTTTCCAAAGAATTGGAAAAAATATACAAAAAAGCGGGAATGAACATCATCACCAATGCTTCGGTGGAAAAAGTAGATACTTCGGGCGAAAAATGTAAAGTGCTGATACAGCCCAAAGAAGGCGAAGCGCAAACCATTGAGTGCGATGTAGTGTTGAGTGCCGTAGGCGTGAGCACCAACATAGAAGGCATCGGCTTGGAGGCACTCGGCATCAAAACCGACAAAGGCAAGGTACTCACTGATGCGATGTACCAAACCAATGTGAAAGGGTGTATGCCATCGGCGACATCACCGCCGGACAAGCCCTCGCCCACGTAGCCTCTGCCGAAGGTATCATTGCCGTAGAGCACATGGCTGGTTTGCAGCCCGAAGCCCTTGACTACAACAATATCCCCGGCTGCACTTATTGTGTGCCCGAAGTGGCGAGTGTGGGCTACACCGAAGCCGCCGCCACCGCCGCCGGTTATAGTGTAAAAATCGGAAAATTTCCGTTTTCGGCATCGGGCAAAGCCAGTGCCTCCGGACACAACGAAGGCTTTGTAAAACTGATTTATGACGAAAAATACGGCGAACTTCTCGGCGCACATTTTATCGGAGCCAACGTAACCGAAATGATAGCCGAAATAGTAACAGCCCGCAAACTCGAAACCACCGGACACGAAATCCTCAAAGCAGTGCACCCACACCCCACTATGAGCGAAGCCGTGATGGAAGCCACCGCCGCCGCCTACGGCGAAGTGATACATTTGTAAAACATCGGAATAGCTTTTGAATTTTATATAAGCAGAATATCAACCAAAAGCGATTAATCCCATATTTACTTTTTTTAAAAAGAAAATCCGCCGCACAGGTTTTTACAACTTCGTGCGGCGGATTTTTATATCATAGCTCGTTTTCTTTTATTTTACTTCCTGCATCAGGCGGCGTACTATGGGCGAAATCACCAACAATACCACGCCCACTATCAGAGCGTATATCGCCAATTGGTAGTAGCCATCTGTGTAAGAAATCAGCTTGTCCATTGCCGAAGCATCTGCTTTGGGGCTTACCATATTCGCTCCTAAAATGCCCGCCACATATTGCCCGTAGGCACTCGCCAAAAACCACATTCCCATCATCACGCCCTGCAAGCGGTGCGGCGACAGTTTCGTCATAATAGAAAGTCCGATAGGCGATAGGCACAACTCGCCGAAAGTAATCACCAAATATGCCAAAGTAAATACATCTAAAGAAGTGATGCCTTGCGCATCGGCGAAAAAGCGGGTGGCATAAAACACATAAAAAGCGGCTGCCAGAAACAAAAAGCCCAAACCGAATTTTACTACCGTGTTGGGTTCTATTTTGTTTTTTGCCAATGCCAACCAAATAATACCCAAAATCGGCGCAAAAATGATAACAAACAAGGAGTTGGCGGCATTGTTTACGCCGTTGGGGTCGGCTTTGATAAAGCCCAGCAAATTGCTGCTGAGGTTGTTGGCGGCAAAAAGGCTCAAAGAACCGCCGCTTTGCTCAAAAATGCCCAAAATATCACCGAAAAAACAATAAATACCAAAGCCGCTATGAGTTTTTTGCGCTCGGCGGCAGTCACTTTTGTCATTTCATAAAAAATATACAACAAAGCCGCCGGTCCGATGGTGTACATAAATAAATCGGTATAGTCGGTATTGGATACCATCATCATAATTATCGGAATAAAAAACAATGAGCCGATATATACCGCATATTCGTACCATTTTTTGGAGCTTGCCGTAGTAGCAGTGCCATCGGCATTTTTAATAGCCAAAGGCGACAAGCCGATAGGTCCCAAACTTCTTTGGGTAAAAATAAAAGTAAGCAAACTAATCGTCATCACAATAGCCGCCAAGCCAAAAGCCAGATTCCACGAATAACTTTTGCCAATGGCAATACAGGCATAGCCGCCCAGCAAAGCACCGATATTGATACCCGAATAAAACAGCGAAAAGCCCGCATCGCGGCGCGGGTCGCCTTCTTTATACAAAGAGCCTACCATTGTGGATATGTTGGGCTTGAAAAAACCCGTTCCGATAATGGTAAAACTAATGCCGATGAAGAAAAGTGTTTTAGGGTCAAAAGCCAAAATAAGGCTGCCGATAATCATTAAAATGCCGCCCCAAAAGAGCGATTTGCGAAAACCCAGAATTTTATCCGCAAACAAACCGCCGATAAAAGTGAAAGCATATACAAATGCCTGTGTAGCTCCGTATTGCAGGTTGGCTACATCTTCTTTCATCATCAGTTGATTTACCATAAAATAAGTGAGCATACCGCGCATGCCATAAAAACAGAAGCGTTCCCACATTTCAGAGAAAAACAAATACCACAGTTGCTTGGGATATTTGCCTTCAAAGTTCTGAATGTCGGCGAGTTGTTGAGCGTGTGTTGTTGTCATTGATGAAACAAAAAATTATAATTGTGCTGTGATGTATAAGGGATAAAAAATAATATTTGCTCTAAAATTCTAAAATATTTTTTACTTGACAAATATTTTCTAAACAAATATATCGGTGAAAGAAAAGTATCGCCGTCAAAAAAGACCTTTATCGCTGAGTTTGAGTGAAGGAATCACCAATAAAGCCATAAAAGAGAGCGTCATATAGGGTGCATATAAAGTGCTGCCCAGGGCTTTGGCTGCTGCATCTACCTGTGTGTAGTGCGCTGCCAGTTCGTAGCCGTTGGCGGCACTCATAATGCCGGCAAGCGGCAAAGGTAATGTGTATTCGCTTTTGTCGCCGCCCACCGCCGATAAGCCGCCGCCACATTGTATCAAGGTATTTACTGCCCGACATAGCGACTCATCATCGCAGCCTACGGCAATGATATTGTGCGAGTCGTGGGCAACCGACGAAGCGATAGCTCCGTGCTGCAAGCCGAAATTTTTGATAAAAGCCACTGCCGGAGTCGTTTCTTGTTGGTAGCGATTGACGACGGCAATTTTCAGCATATCGCGCGAAGGGTCGGCGAGGGCAGCTTGGTTTTCGTTGCAGCGCACGTCCATTTCTACCGATTTTGTAATCAACTGACCTTCTAAGGCTTCTATCACACGCGCTCGTTTGGTGTAGGCGTGTAGGGCAAAATCTTCGGGCTTTTTGGGGCTGCAATTAAAATGATTAGGTGTAGCTGCTGGTATATAAGGCAACTGTATATCTCCGTTTTCTGCCAATACTTCGCCTTTAATATACGATTGCAACACCGTAAAATGCTGTAAATCGGATACTACAATAAAATCTGCGCTGTCGCCCGCTTGCAACAAACCCAAAGGCAGGCTATAATGCCGCACCGGATTGATACAAGCTGCTTGCAACACATCGAATAAATCGTAACCCTGTGCTACGGCTCTTGCCACCAACTCGTTGATGTGTCCGCGCACCAAATCGTTGGGGTGTTTGTCATCGCTGCAAAACATCAGGCGGTCGGGGTGGTGGCGCATCAGCGGAATGAGGGCTTCAAAATTTTTGGCTGCCGAGCCTTCTCGGATTAAAATGTGCATACCCAGCGTTATTTTTTCCAAGGCTTCGTCTGCCGTAAAACACTCGTGGTCGGTGCTGATACCCGCCGCCACATATTGGCGCAGGGCTTCGCCGCGCAGGGCAGGTGCGTGACCGTCCACCGGTTTGCCGCTGCGGTGCGCTGCCGCTATTTTATCCATACAAAGCGGGTCGCGGGCAATGACACCGGGAAAATTCATCATTTCGCTCAGATAGCCGATTTCGGGCAATTGCAGTAATTGTTCCACTTGTGCGGCATCAAGGGTAGCTCCGGCGGTTTCGAAGGCGGTGGCGGGCACACAGGAGGGCGCACCGAAGCAAATATGCAAAGGGCTGTTGCGGGCATTATCCAACATAAAACGCACCCCCTCCATACCCAGTACATTGGCAATTTCGTGCGGGTCGGATACCGTAGCCAAAGTGCCGTGCGGAATTGCCAAGCGTCCGAACTCATAAGGCGTGAGCATGGAACTTTCTATGTGAACGTGTGCATCAACAAAGCCGGGCAAAATATAGGTATCCAAAACAGTATCGGGCGGCAGTATTTCTATGGATTGTATGCGCCCCGCATCAATAATAAGAGTAGCCGGAAAAATACGGCGTTGCAGCACATCTACCACATTGCCACTGATTTGATTGATAAAAATAGCCATTGAAGAAGCAGTAAGTGATTGAAATAATTAATGAAGTGTAAAAAATGACGTGTTATGATGGGTGAATAAAGTGTTTAAAGGTAATCTTTTATTTTAAATTTAATTGCATCGCCCATACGGAAAGGCGCAGAAGCAGTAAAACGTGCTGGTAAAGGCGGTAAATGGGGGTAAATAAAAAAAGGAAAGCAAAATGCTTTCCTTTTTTGGTGAATACACTACTTTTTAACCTTCGGGCGTGAGTGGGGGAGTGTCGTTGCCGCCACTGATACCAGTGCGACTAAAAAACTGCTTAATTTCTTCTAATTTGGTTTCGTAACCCAATGCTTGCGTACCCACTTTGTACTTGGCATAATCGTAGTCGGTGAGGGCTGCCTGATAATTATCCCAATCGTGCAAAATTTTTGCATTTTCCAAACTTTGCAACAAACCGTCAAGGCGCATCATCAGGTTTTGAATAAAAACGCGCGAATCAAAATCGTTCAAAAACTCTGTCCAATCTACATCGGGACTGGAGAGCGTAGGCTGCGACAGGCGATAGTCGCGTACTTTGTTTACAATCAGTTTGTTTTGCTCGTTGATGCTCCCCAACCTGCCGCGCTCTTCGGCATTGAGGTTTGCGAGTTTGTCGGTAAGGGCGGTTTCCAAAGCTGCCACGGCGTTGTTGATGGTGGTTTTTTCGGCAGCGGAAAAATGGCGGCTTTCAAAATTGTTAAAAGGCATAATTAAAGATAGTTTAGTGAGTTAAAAAAAAATATAATAACGTCCCTACAAACGAAATACAGACGCAAAAAATTGTTGCCCGTATAAAATTTATTTTAATGTTTTTTTTGAAGAGGGTTCTCAATAGGCACAAAAACGTAAACGTTCACGGTAGGGGACGTAAAATTTCACGTTCTAAACGTAAAATTTCACGGTGGAGGGCGTAAAATTTCACGTTTAGAACGTAAACGTTCACGGTGGCAGACGTAAAATTTCACGTTCTAAACGTAAACGTTCACGGTGGCAGACGTAAAATTTCACGTTCTAAACGTAAACGTTCACGGTAGGGGGCGTAAAATTTCACGTTCTAAACGTAAACGTTCACGGTAGGGGGCGTAAAGTTTCACGTTCTAAACGTAAACGTTCACGGTAGGGGGCGTAAAATTTCACGTTCCAAACGTAAACGTTCACGGTAGGGGCGTAAACGTTTGCGTTCAGAGGTGCATTTTTACGTTCTTTACGCCAAATTTCACGTTCCCGCCGCCAAATTTCACGGTAGCAGGCGTAAAAATTCACGGTAGGGGGCGTAAAATTTCACGTTGCGGACGCAAAATTTCACGTTCCAGACGCAAACGTTCACGGTAGGGGGCGCAAACGATGCACCTTTGAGCCTAAAATATAGCATATACGCAATGGAGTGAAAATTTATTGGCGGCTTTATTTTGCTAAAAACTGTATTTTTGAATTTCAAAAAAAGAGAAGATTAAGATAATGAAAGAGAAAAAAGAACAATCCATAGAACCCAATATTGCTGAATTGGGCAACGGCTGGCTTAAAGCCTATAAACTACCCTATAAATTAGAACAAGAGTCTTTAAGTGCTGAAATAGACAAAGCACTTGAAAATTATTATTCTAAAAATGGGGGAGTAGGTGGAAATCGCCCTGATGCAAAAATTCTTTTACAAGATAAGACCCAAAACTGGTATCCAATTTTGATTGAGTATAAAGGCTATAAAGGCAAACTTGTAAAAGTTGATAATGATGGACAAATTGAAAACAGAACCGCTAAAAACGAACCCAACCTTAAAAATATTAATGCTTTTGCGGTAAATGGTGCGGTACACTACGCCAATGCACTACTTCATCATACAAGTTATACGGATATTATTGCTATTGGTATGACAGGCTACAAAGATGAAAGTGGCAACATACAACACCAAATAGGCGTTTATTATGTGTCTAAAACCAATCTCGGCGCAGGGCAAAAAGTAGGTGACTTCACAGATTTTTCTTTTCTTGCTCCTCAGAATTTTGATACTTTTATTCAAAAAGTAAAAACATTAGAACTCACACCAGAAGAACTTGATAAACTAAAAGAACAAAGGGAAAGAGAAATTGACATCAGTTTAGTAAAACTCAACAACGACATTTACGAAAACGAAAAAGGATTAGGCGAAAGCGACCGTGTTTATTTGGTGGCAGCTTCTATCATTGCAACGCTTGGCATATCGGGCAAAGTGCCTCCTTTGGAAAAAGGAGAACTAAAATCTCAAACTTATCAAGGCGGAAGAGACGGAGATATTTTAATTAATAGAATTACCGCTTTTTTAAGTGAGAAAAATTTGCCGCAAGACAAGAAAGATTTGATTATTAGAACATTATCCAATACCTTATTAACTGAAAATATTAATAAAGTTGAAAATGGAGAGAGCCAACTCAAAAGGGTATTTACAAAAATTGTAGATGACTTAGGTATTTACTATAAAATAGGACTTACAACCGATTTTACAGGCAAATTATTCAATGAAATGTACGGTTGGTTAGGCTTTTCGCAAGATAAGCTAAACGATGTTGTGCTTACACCCTCCTATATTGCAACGCTTTTAGTAAAACTTGCACGAGTAAATAAAGATTCTTATGTATGGGATTTTGCAACAGGCTCGGCAGGTTTATTGGTAGCTGCTATGAATGAAATGCTGATTGATGCCAAAAATACCCTTAACTCACCCGAAGAATTGAAGCAAAAAGAAATTAAAATAAAAGCTGAACAATTATTGGGCTTAGAGTTGCTTTCAAGTGTATATATGTTGGCTATCCTCAATATGATTTTGATGGGTGACGGTAGCTCTAATATTTTAAATAAAGACTCCATTAAAGATTTTGACGGTAAATACGGATTTGGTAAAACTGAAGATAAATTCCCTGCTGATGCTTTTGTACTCAATCCGCCTTACTCCGCTTCGGGCAATGGCATGAACTTTGTAGAAAAGGCACTCGGTATGATGAGTAAAGGCTATGCCGCTATCATTATTCAAAACTCCGCAGGTAGCGGAAAAGCCACATATTATACCACAAAAATATTGGAAAAACATACCCTGCTGGCAAGTATCAAAATGCCTGTGGATATTTTTATTGGCAAAAGTAGTGTGCAAACCAATATCTATATTTTTAAAGTAAACGAAAAACACGAAAAGGACGAAATAGTAAAGTTTATTGACTTCTCAAATGACGGCTACACCCGCACCAACCGCAAAAAAGCAAGCAACAACCTCAAAGACACCGACCGAGCCAAAGAACGCTACGAAGAACTCGTAAATTTGGTGCGGTTTGGAAAAAAGAAACTTCATATTTTTACTGAAAGAGAATACTATGAAGGCACCATAGACCCCAAAAACGGTGCCGACTGGAACCAAACCGCACCCATAGACACTAAACCCACCTTGCAGGATTTCAAAAAAACCGTAAGCGACTACTTAGCGTGGGAAATAAGCACCCTCTTAAAACAACAAAACAACACAGACGACCAACTGGGAAAGTAGATACCCCACTGAACGAAAAATTAAAAAATGTTGAGTGGGGGGAGTTTAAAATTGGGGATTTGTTTGAGGTTAATTCGTCTGAAAAAAGATTTGATGCGAATAAAGTTAATGTATTAAGAAATGGAAGGTTTCCTTATGTAGTAAGGACAGCCTCAAACAATGGTCAAAAGGGATTCATTGATGAAGATACACAATACTTAAATGAGGGTAATACAATTTCATTTGGACAAGACACCGCTACAATGTTTTACCAAGAAATACCATATTTTACTGGTGATAAAATAAAAATTGTAAAAGCAAAGAATAAAAGGTTTAACAAAAAAAATGCTCAGTTTTTTATTTTGGCAATATCAAAAGCATTTGGTTCATTTTCGTGGGGTGGTTCAAGTTTTGAAGTAAAAATTATTAAAAATCAAAAAATCCAACTCCCCACCCGCAATGGCGAGATAGATTATGAGTTTATGGAAAGCGTGATAGCGGAGCTGGAAGCAGAACGAATAGCACGATTAGATGCCTATTTGCAAGAAAATAACCTAACAGACTATACCCTAACAGATAAAGAACAACAAGCGTTAGTGGATTTTGAGAAGTTAGAATGGGGTATTTTTAATCTTGAAACATTATTTGGAACAGCTACTCGTGGCAAAAGGCTTAAAAGTGATGATAGAATTGCAGGAACTTTGCCATTTGTGACCGCAGGCGAAGCTGAGGAAGGGGTTTCTGCTTTTATAGGAAATGATGTAGAAATTTTTTCAGAAAATACTACAACTATTGATATGTTCGGTTCAGCAAAATATCGTAATTATAAGTATGGTGGTGATGACCATATTGCTGTTGTTCATACTGAAAATCTGCCAAAATTCGCATCAATATTTATAACATCTGCCATTCACAAATCATCTTATAATGGACAATTTCATTATGGCAGAAATTTTTATGCAAAAGACGCAGACGAATTGGATATTTCTCTCCCTGTAAAAGACAGCAAACCCGATTATGAGATAATGGAAACTTTAATGCGTGCGATACATAAATTGGTTATAAAAAAGGTAGTATTATATGTAGCAAAGAAAAAAGCAAGTGTATAAAAAAAACACACCACTTTTCTTTGTTATTCCACCACTGCTATTTTGCCGCTTGCCACCACCGAAGTCCCTTTTTTGAGTTGCACGATATACACACCACTTAGCCAGTTTTCGGTGTGCAGCAGCATTTCCGAAGTGTCGGGCGGTAGCGTTTGCTCGCTTACCAAAGTGCCGAGCGCGGTATAAACGCTCAAACGCAATAAGCCGTCCTTGTTGTCGGGGTGCATTGGCTGCCATTGCAAACGACAAGCACCCTGCGCCACCGGATTGGGGACAGCTTGCAACAACTGCAACTTCGCGGGTGCCGCCGCCTCAAAAATTGCACTGTAAGTAGTGGCACTGTAAAGGCTCAAACCGCCGCGATAGTTGCCCACTGCCAATTCGGTTGCTCAACTTTGTAAAAGTTCAAACTTTGACAAAGTTTGAATAGAAAAATCCGCAGTACAAAATTTTTTAATTCTGAACTGCGGATAAAAAACAAACTATCTGTTTGTTGCAACAGATAGCGGCTCTTTTAAATAAAACAGCCGCTAAAATCTTGGACAATTAACAGGAGACCCTGCGCGGCGTGGCGGGCGAAACCCTGCCAAATAAGCCACCGAAACCTCCATTGCCCCGCGTCCGTTGCTCGCTATATTCAAAGGTGATATATTAAAATCGTAGCTCAAACCCACCGTAAACCGATTGACATCAACGGCAGCACTTGCCCAAATAGCATCGCTGCCCGCGCCGCCGCCGTTCACCCGCGCCCCCGCACCTATACTCACCGCATTGAAAGTACCCGTTTGCGAAAAAGTTTGTAAAATATAGCGCACTTGTGTGCCCACATCTACCATGCGCTCCGGCGACTGATAAAAGAAATACACATTGGGTACTATATCAATATAGCGGGCTACGGGTATGCTCCCTCCCACCTGAAACACTAATTTCTGAGCAATTTTTTCACGGCTTTCTTCAAAGAAATTGGCAGAAGGGCTATTGGCATGATACACCGCCATACCGCCGTACCAATAATTGCGGGCAGCAGGTGCATAATAATACATCAAACCGGCTCCTACATTCATATACCAAACGGCGGTGCGGTCAAAAACTTCGCCCGAAGCCATATTGCCGTTAAAAGAGCCGTCGTATTGGCTGCCAAACTGTGCCGCTTGCTCATCAAAAGATTGTTGCGCTGCGCCGCCGCTCAAGCCCACCGACACATGATGCCCCTCGCCGAGCATCAGATTATAAGCCAGCGAAGCATCTAAAAGATAGGTACTCAAAGATACAGCACCGGCGCGGTCGGAAAAAAAAGACAAGCCGCCACTCAGCCAGTTGTCGCCGCCACTGCCCGAAGGCAACAACTTGGCATCGCCCGAAACGGCAACCGTTTTGTAAGGACTCTGCATCACACTGCTCCACTGATTGCGATAAATAGCATTGAAGCGGGCATCGCCGTTGAATAAGCCCGTCATAGCAGGATTAACAGCAAGGGGTGTGGAATAATTTTGGGTAAAATGAATATCTTGAGCCGAGGCAGTTATCGCCCAACAGCCTATCAAAAGAAAACGATATAAATAATGCAGCATAGTCATTTATTTTTTTGGGGTACCTGTATGCTTGAACTTAAAAAATTAACGAATGAGTGTAATATTGCCTTGCAGCAATTGTTGAGTGCCATCGCCGAAATGCACATCAAGCGTATAAGTAAATACGGCGGCATTTAAAGGTTTTCCGCGATAAGTGCCGTCCCATACGGCATCGGTATTTTTGCTTTCAAATACCAACTGCCCCCAACGGTCAAAAATTTGGAGATGCATATCGGCGATATTGCTACCGAATACCTGCAATTCGTCATTCAGATTGTCGCCGTTGGGCGTAAAGGCATTGGGTACAAAAATATCTTTGCTGAGGTTGAGAACAATGCTGATTTGGTCGCTGTCGGCGCAGCCGCCCAAGTTGTCGTACACCGTGAGCATATAAGTTTGCGAAGCCTCCACCGTAGCAGTCGGCGTGAGGCAATCCGTGCAGCTCAATCCGGTGGCGGGTTGCCACTCATACACCCAGTTTGCCGAATTATTGCCCGTAACAACAGGGTCTAAAACAATATCCTGCATTTGCGAAAGCACCATATTTTCGCCTGCATCCACCGACAAATCATTTTTGACGATAAACTGAGCAGTGGTCAATCCTTCGTAGCAGGGGTGTTGTGTCAAATTCAGTTGTACTTCGTAATTACCCGCTTCGCTCCACGATACAATAGCGATGCTGTCGGTTTGGCTGATGATAGTGCCTTGCGGGGGCAATATCCACTCCAATTCCAAACCTTCGGGAATGATGCCGCCCGTAAAAAATAAAGTATCTGCAAGCGATACATCACAGTCTTCGCCGTGTCTTTCAAAATCGGCAGTAATAAAAGTAGCCGCCGGCTCAAATATTTCTATTTGCAAAGTATCATCTGCAACGCAGCCGTTGCTCGGCTCCAAATAAAAAAGCGTAACTATATGCTCGCCGCTGTTGAGCAAGAGGGGGTCTAATACACCGCCCACCTGCACCTGATTGTCAATGAGCCAAGTGGCGTTGGGGTTGCCGTCGAGATTGCCACTTAAAGCCAGTGGCGGGTCGCTGCTGCAAAAAAGGCTGTCGGTAGCTGTAATTTCAGGCATAATACTCACGGCATCTACATAAATAGTTTGTGTGTCGGTGCATACATCACCGTTGTCGTTGATAACGGTATAAGTGATGGCATTTGCCCCCACCTGTGCCAAAGCCGGATAAAAAATATTGCCCTGCATGCCGTTTCCCGAAAAAGTGCCACCACTGATATTAACGGCACTGATCAGGTTGAAATTAGGGCTGTTGGGATTGACTACATCGGTTTGGCAATGAAACATCTGTGCTCCGGTGAGCTGAAAATTCAAATCATTGCAAACAAATTGTGCAGCCAATTGAGGGCTATGCCATAATAAAGTAATATAGCATAACAATGGTAGCAGGGAGTTAAAACGGAAATACATATATTTATATAACTTGGCGGTTTTTTATCAGCAGCATACATGTAATACATCTCTGTGTTATTGAAGTAACACTTTATGTGTTTTTTGTACAATGCAGCATTGTTTTTGTACAACAATTTATACAAGCAAAATGTGTGCCTTTTTATGACAAAACGAAAAAAATACAGCAAAGGCGATGCAAAAATTAAAAAATATAATTGAACGACAGATGATTAAAAAACAAGCCGCCTTATTTTATTGTTACCATTATTTGCCGCGTGTATTTGTTTTTATTATACATTATTATACACAGACAAAAATAATTTTTACAAAAAAGCCTTTCATTATATCATAAAGGCTGTAAATTTGAATTTAATTTTTTGGTTTATGATGATCAATCGCCGCACTTTCGTTCAACAATCCGCTTGGGGGCTTGCTACGCTCAGTATGGCGGGTTTGCCTTGGGAGGAGGTTTTGGGCAATGCCAAAACTTCGGTACAGATTACCATTTTGCATACCAACGATGTGCACAGCCGTATTGAGCCGTTTCCGGCAGATGGCGGCAAATATGCGGGCTTGGGTGGTGTGGCACGTCGCATGACGCTGCTGCGCCAAATTCGCCACGAAACGCCCAATGTGCTCCTTTTTGATTCGGGCGATATTTTGCAGGGCACGCCTTATTTCAATATCTATGGCGGCGAGTTGGAGTTTAAGCTGATGAACGAAATGAACTACATCGCCTCCACTATCGGCAACCACGATTTTGACGGCGGCTTTGAGCAGTTGGCAAAATTGACCGATTTGGCAAAATTTCCGATGCTCAACTGCAACTACGACCTGCGCCAAACACCTTTGCACGAAAAAGCGCAACCTTTTATGATATTTGAACAAAGCGGTATCAAAATCGGTGTTTTGGGCGTGGGGGTGCGTTTGGAAGGATTGATACCCACCGAACTGAGCAAATCCGTTGTATATGAAGACCCCATCGAAAAAGCCAATACAGTGGCGCGCTACCTGCGCGAAAAGCAACGTTGCGATTTGGTGGTGTGCTTGTCGCATTTGGGCTACGAAAGCAGAGATAATAATGACGTAAACGATAAAATTCTCGCATGGAAAAGCCGGAATATAGATGTGATTTTGGGTGGGCACACCCATACTTTGCTCCCTGCACCCGTTATTGAGCGCAATCTTGACGGCGAAGAGGTCATCATCAATCAAGTGGGGTATGCAGGTATTGCTTTGGGGCGTTTGGATTTTTACTTACACAAAGGCAAGAAAAAAAGTATTTTTTCAAAAAACATCTTTTTGAAATAGCTTCTTCTTATCGCTAAAAAAATTAAAAAACCCATTCCACTCCTACACATTTGATTTATTTTGCCTCCGATTTGCATTTGGGTACGCCTGATTTTGCCGCCAGTTTGGAAAGAGAAAAAAAATTTGTGCGTTGGTTAGATGCGATAGCCGCCGATGCACAGGCGATTTATTTAGTGGGCGATTTGTTTGATTATTGGTTTGAATACAAAACCGTAGTGCCGCGCGGCTTTATTCGTTTGTTGGGAAAATTGGCTCAACTCCGCGATGCGGGCATAGAGATTTACGCATTCACCGGCAACCACGACCTTTGGATGCGCGACTATTTTGAGCAGGAGCTCCAAATTCCGGTGTATCGCCAGCCCATCGTGCGCGAAATTGGCGGAAAAACCTTTTTCATCGGTCACGGCGATGGTTTGGGTCCCGGCGATTACGGCTACAAAACAATGAAAAAACTCTTCATCAACCCCCTTTGCCAATGGAGTTTCAGGCAGCTGCACCCCGACCTTTCTATGCGAGTAGCTTCTTATTTTTCGCGCCGCAGCCGTGCCGCTCAGGAAAAGCGCGAACCCGATAAATTTGAAGCAAAAGAAAAAGAATGGTTATTTTTGTACGCACAACGCAAATTACAACAACAACACATTGATTATTTTATTTTCGGACATCGGCATCTGCCGCTAAACTTACAACTCACTCCACAGTCTCAATACATCAATCTTGGAGATTGGATAAAATATTACACCTATGCAACATTTAATGGCGAAACCGCTCAACTGCTTACTTTTAATCATTAGTGCCTTCACTTTATTGTTGGGCACTGCCTTTGCTCCTGCTTTTACCGAATTTACATTTTTGCGCTCGGTAGATATTCAGGGCAAATTTCTCGGCAGCGACCTGCTGCGTCAGGCTTATGTCATTGACAACACTAACAAATTGTATCGTTTCGATTCCACAGGTATTGCCAAAGGCACATTTTATGATGCTCAATATGGTAAATTATCTTTTGTAGATGCCGGCAGCCCTTTCAATATATTATTGTTTTATCCCGACAAATCCACTGTTTTGATGTTGGATAATCAATTGAACCCCAAGCATCTGTATAAATTTCCGACTATGGACATCAACGATGTGAGTGCGGCTTGCCTGTCGAGCGATAATTATGTTTGGTTTTATGATACAAAAGCCGGCAAGCTCAAAAAAATCAACACGCAATACGAAATTATTCAGGAAAGCCTCGACCTCAACCAACTTTTCGGCGAAAACATACGCCCCAATTTTTTAACCGAATACGACCGCCGTGTGTATATGAATATTCCCGATATGGGCATTATTGTATTTGATATGTACGGCAACTATTACACTTCTATTCCGGTGGCGGGTTTGGAGCATTTTCAGGTAATAAAAGACAATATCGTTTATTTTTCGGAAGGAAAACTGCAATTACTCTCGTGGGATAGTGATTTTAAGGTAAAATCTATGGCAATACCCAATACCGAAGCTATCAAAAATGTGCGCTTGGAGTCGGGCAGGCTTTATATTTTAGACCAAAAAAGTTTGCAGGTGTATGCCTCTGCCGATGTTAAGAAATAATTTATAGTTGCCGTTTTTTTATATGCGCCGCCCTTTCTCGTATTCGTGGCTCACCCTACTGTTGCGCTATTGGATAGCTTGGTTGCTGCTGTTTCAGGTAGCACGTTTGCTTTTTTTGGTGTACGAAGTGGACAAGGTGCAGCCCATCGCAACGTTTCAAAATATTTTTCATACTTTTTCTTTCGGTTGGCGGCAGGATATGTCGGCGGCGGTATATATATCGGCGTTGCCTTTGTTGCTATTGTGGGCAGAGGCAACATTCGGCTTGTCCCTGTTTCGCTATGCACGCGCTTTGGTGCATTTGATATTGGTGGCGATAGTGAGCAGCTTGGTTATCAGCGATTTGGAATTATTTCGGGCTTGGGGCAGCAAAATAAATGCGATGGCTTTAGATTTAGCTCCGAGTTGGCGCGAAACTACGGCAACGGCTCTTTCGTCTCCTTTGTTGTTGTTGGGTGGGTGCTGGTTACTGATGGCGGCTTTGGGTTATGCCGTTTGGAAATATACACATTTCGCCCGTCGCGCCGTTTTTATACCCCATAAACGTTACAAAGTCATCGTTAATATTGCTGCTGTGGTGGCGGTACTCGCTTTGCTCGTCATCGGTGCGCGCGGCGGTATTCAGTTGGCTCCGCTAAATCCAAGTGCAGCATATTTTTCTGAGCACGGTGTACTCAATCAGGCGGCACTCAATACTGCGTGGAATTTTTTTTACAGCATATCCAAAAGAAAAAAAGACGATGCGCCGCATTTTATGGATAATGCCACAGCGCAGCGTATCGTAGATGAATTATACGATAGTGCCGCCAACGACAGTATTATTCCGGTACTCAACACCAAGCAGCCCAATATTATTTTGGTAGTGATGGAAAGCTGGACGGCTGATATTGTGGAGTCTTTGGGCGGCGATGCAGGCGTAAGCCCTCAATTCGAACAACTCATCGCCGAAGGTTTATTGTTTGATAATATTTATTCCAGTGGCGACCGCACCTACAAAGGAATTGTTTCGGTGTTGGCGGCATATCCAGCGCAGCCCAATACTGCCATTGTCAATTATCCCGAAAAAACCGTACACCTTGCTTCTATCACGCAATCGCTGAAAAAAATAGGTTACGGCTCAAGTTTTTATTATGGCGGCGAAAGCGAATTTGCCAATATTAAATCTTTTCTACTCAATTGTGGATTTGAACATATCACCGACCGCCGCGATTTTGGCAGCGAAGCGCAGGGCATCAAATGGGGAGCACACGATCATTTTGTGTTGCAGCGTGCCTTAGATGATTTGAAGCGGCAGCCGCAGGAAAAGCCTTTTTTCTGTACTATTTTAACACTCAGCAGCCACGAACCCTTTGATGTGCCGATGGAAACTGCCATTGCCGGCAGCGATGCGGCGAGTATGTTTAAAAACAGTGTTTTTTATACCGACAAAAGCATCGGCGAATGGATAGCAAAAGCCAAAGAACAGCCTTGGTTTGATAATACCTTGTTTGTATTCGTCGCCGACCACGGACACCAACTGCCGCGCGGCTACGATAACAACTATACGCCTTTGCGTTTTCGGATTCCTTTGTTGTGGTATGGCGGTGCACTGCAAACACAATGGCGCGGCAAACGCTGGCATATATTGGGCAGCCAAACTGATATTGCTACTACTTTGTTGCAGCAAATTAATCCTAATATGCAACCTTTGAAGTGGAGTAAGAATCTTTTAAGTGCGCAAGCCAAGGAATTTGCATTTTATTCGTTCTATAATGGCTTTGCATGGCTACGTCCCAAACAATATTTTGTGCTCAATAATGACGGTAAAAAAATGCTGATGACAGAGCCTTCGGATAGTGTGGCAGCTTCGGTTTTGGAAGAGGGCAAGGCTTATATGCAAATGTTGCAAGATGATTTTATGCATCGCTGATGAACATTTTTCGTTTTGAATGGGGCGAATAAAATGTTGATTTTTTGAATGTGTCAATAAAAATCAACTTTCAAAATTTCTATTTTTTTAAAAAATTCATTCTCTTTCTTTTATATGAAATGGTTTCGTTGGGCTTCTATCAGCTATTTATATGAGCAGGCGCGCACTGTGTTGCAGCGTTTTCCTTTGCCTTTATTGGTGGCATTGTTGGGCACGGTGGCGGCTCTGTATCTCACCGACAACAGCGATGCACCCGAACCCAAAAATATTTATTTTAAATTGCTTTTAACAGCCTTGCTGGGTTTGCCTCTGACGGTGGCATCTACATTAGTGGGCGAAAATCGCAATTTGAGTGTTTCCGTAAAATGGGGCTTGCAACTGCTGAGTTTGTTGCTGTTGGGCGCATACTTTTGGCATCTGCCATATTTAGAAAAATCGCCCGAAGTGTATGCCTATGAATTTATGCTTTTGTGGGTAGCGACGCATTTATTGGTATCTTTTGCACCCTTCATTACCCAAATGAGCCGCGAAGGATTTTGGACATATAACCTCGCTTTGTTTATCCGTATTCTGACGGCTGTGTTGTATTCGGCGGTACTGTTTGCTGGTTTGAGTGTGGCATTACTTTCTATCGACAATTTGTTGGATATAAAGGTATCTGTTGATTCCTATCGCTACCTTTTTATCTGGATAGCGGGAATTTTTAATACCTGGTTTTTTCTGGCGGGTATTCCTGAAGACACCGAATCGCTCAAGTACAGCAGCACTTATCCTTTGGGTGTAAAAATATTTACGCAATATGTGCTAATTCCTTTGGTGGTGGTGTATTTAGTTATTTTATATGCTTATTCGATAAAAATTATGCTCATAGGCGAATTGCCGAAAGGTTGGGTTTCTTATCTTATTTTGGGTTTTTCTATTTTAGGAATTTTCGCATTGTTGTTGGTATATCCCTTGCGCAACAGTCAGGAACATCGCTGGATAGCTATTTTTTCGAGGCTCTATTACTGGGCTTTGTTGCCTTTGTTGGTGTTGCTGTATGTTGCCATCTTTACTCGCTTGCTGGATTACGGCTTTACCGAAAAACGCTATTTTGTACTACTGATTGCACTGTGGCTCACGGGAATTTGCTTGTACTTTGTTTTTTCAACCGCCAAAAATATTCGGCTTATTCCGATTTCTTTATTTGTGGTGGTGCTACTGGCAACTTTTGGTCCTTGGAGTGCCGCCAATGTATCTATACGCAGCCAAATGAACCGCTTTGACCATATTTTAAATCAGCACAATTGCCTCAAAGACGGCATATTTAGCGGCTGCACCGCTGCCCTGCCCGACAGCAGCCATCAAGAAATGGTTTCTATTATACAATATATCACAACCACACACGGTTATCAGCATTTCCAACCCTATTTCAAAGATGATTTGAATACACTCTCCGATAAGTATAAATATGAAGCCGCCGAAGAATTGCGACAAATGTTTCAGGTGCAGGGTGAGGGAATGGTGACAGAAGCACAAGACAACTTTTTTACGGTTCGCTACCCGCGTGCCGTGCAGGTAAGCGGCTACGACCAACTCATAGAGTGCTCTTTATCCATAGGAAGCGAATATGTATATAATAATAAAGCAAAAAACTTAGAAGTAAAATCCTTATTACAAGCCGACAATACGCTTCAGTTATCTATTTATAAAAATGGCGCACTTGCGAGCAAATGCGATATTTCTTTGCAGGAATTTACGGATACGCTACACCAACGCTATAAAGGCGGCAAAGCAGAAATAGAACCCGCCGAATTGCAAATGGAAGGAGTGTGCGGCTCTGTGCGTTATCAACTTCAATGGAGCGAATTTTTTATTCACAAAGAAAAAGAAGATACTCTTTGGAAAAGTACCGGTGGGCAAGCGTGGTTGTTGTGGAGCGATACGGCACCGCCACAGGAATAATATATTTTTTTATTCGTTTTAAAAATTACCGCCCCAAAGTATTTGCTCATCAAAGGCTTTTGCGTTATTTTTGATTTTTTATTTTTCTTAAAAACGCACCTTTGTTCCCAACTTATGTCCATTCAAAATGTAGTACCTGCTTTGGCTACTTTGCCGGAATATTTTAAAAAATGGGAAAAAGAAACGCCCGATGCCGTTTTTTTAAAACAAGCGCAAGGCGCATTTTGGCAGGATATTTCGTGGACAGAAGCGGGCAATATCGCACGGCAATTGGCAAGCAGCTTGCGGCAAATGGACCTACAAGTGGGCGACCACGTGGCTATTTTATCCAAAAACTGTTGTCATTGGATATTGTCGGATATAGCACTGATGCTCGGCGGCTTTGTGTCGGTGCCTTTTTTTCCGAATACTTCGCCCTCTCAACTGCGCGAGTTGCTCATCAAAGGCGATGTAAAAGCGATGTTAGTAGGAAAGTTGGACGAGTGGGAATCACTAAAATCTGAAATACCGCCCAATGTGCAGTTAATTTCATTTCCGCACTATGCGGGCAATGCGCAGGTGGGCGCAGAAGCACGCCCTTGGGAACAAGTGCTGGCACAGGGCAGCAAAGTTCCTTTTTCGGATTATGCCGCACAAGCCGATGATATATGGACTATTTTGTTCACATCGGGTACTACGGGCAGCCCCAAAGGTGTGGTGCATCGTTATCGTGCTCCGCTTGCTTTGATGAACAATGAACTCACCCATCAAAACCTACAGATTTTCAACGGCAAGGAGTTTCGCTTTTTTTCGTATTTGCCCCTCAATCACATTGCCGAGCGCATGATTATTGAATGTGCTGCCCTGATGACCGGAGGCACTGTGTATTTCGCCGAATCTATTGATACTTTCGCCAAAAATCTGCAAAGTGCGCAACCGAATATATTTTTAGGTGTGCCGCGCATCTGGACAAAGTTTCAAATGGCGGTTTTAGAGCGTTTGCCGGACAAGCGATTGAATTTTTTATTAAAAATTCCTTTGCTCAATCGTATTTTGAAACAAAAAATCCGAAAAGGAATGGGGTTGTCGGCGGCGCGTATTATTCTGACGGGTGCTGCTACCTGTCCGCAAAGTTTGAAACAGTGGTATCAGAAGTTGGATATTCATTTGCAGGAAGTATATGCGATGACCGAAAATTGTGGCGGTTGTACTTTGATGCCGCCGCACGACACCCGACATCAAAATTCGGTGGGCAAACCTTTGCCTTCGGTGGAGTTGCGCATTGATGTCGCCACCGGTGAAATTCTCATGCGTGCCCCCTGGCTGATGAACGGTTACTACAAAGACCCCGAAAAAACGGCGGAAGTGTTGCAGGGCGGCTGGCTGCATACCGGCGATATGGGCGAAATCAGTACAGAAGGATTTTTGACGATAACAGGGCGCGTGGCAGATACTTTTAAAACCTCCAAAGGGAAATTTATTGTGCCTACACCGATAGAACAGGCATTGGCTAAAAACTTTTTGATAGAACAAATTTGTCTCATTGGTGCTACGCTCGCACAGCCTTTGGCTTTGGTGCAACTATCGGAAAATGCCCGCCTACTGCCCTGCGAAGTGCTACGCGACACCTTGCAGGATACGTTGCAACACGTCAATGCAGAATTGCAGAGTTTTGAAAAAATAAAAGCTATTGTTGTTATTGACGAACTTTGGACGGTAGAAAACGGCGCACTTACTCCCACGCTTAAAATCAAACGTCCGGTCATTCATCAGCGTTATAGCTCCCAAGCCGAAGCATGGTTTATGAAAAAAGAGGCGGTGCTGTGGGAAAATGAATAAAAAAAACTGCTCCCGCCTTTTTGAAAAGGACAGGAGCAGTTGCAATTTTTTTTCTAAAAAAAAAGAATTAATCATTCAATTTCAACACCGCCAAAAACGCCTGCTGCGGCACTTCTATATTGCCCACCTGACGCATTCGTTTTTTTCCTTTTTTCTGTTTTTCGAGCAATTTTCTTTTGCGCGAAATATCTCCTCCATAACATTTGGCGGTTACATCTTTGCGGAAAGCACTGATGGTTTCGCGGGCAATGATTTTAGCACCCACAGCTGCCTGAATCGCAATCATAAATTGCTGACGGTCAATGAGTTCTTTTAATTTTTCGCACATTTTTTTACCAAAATTATACACTTTGCTGCGATGGATAATAGCCGACAAAGCATCTACTTTTTCGCTGTTGAGCAATATATCCATTTTTACCAAATCGCCCGCTTTGTAATCCGTCATATAATAATCAAACGAAGCATAGCCTTTTGAAATAGATTTGAGTTTGTCGTAAAAATCAAATACAATTTCAGCCAAAGGCATATCAAAAGTAAGCTCCACACGAGTTTCGGTGAGGTAGTGTTGATTTTGGAGTTGTCCGCGTTTTTCAATACAAAGCGTCATAATTGCACCGATATAGTCGGGTTTTGTAATGATTTGCGCGCGGATATAAGGCTCTTCAATCCGGTCAATGAGGGTCGGGTCGGGGAGGTCGGAGGGTGTACGCACTAAGAGTTCTTCGCCTTTGTTGGTGTAGCAATAGTAGGGTACTTGTGGCACGGTCATAATCACCGACATATCAAATTCGCGCTCTAAGCGTTCTTGTACAATCTCCAAGTGCAGCATACCCAAAAATCCGCAGCGAAATCCAAATCCCAATGCCAAAGAGGTTTCCGGCTCGTAGGTAAGCGAGGCATCATTGAGTTGGAGCTTTGCCAGCGAGTCGCGCAGGTCTTCGAAATCGTCCGAATCCACCGGATAAATGCCGGCAAAAACCATCGGTTTCACATCTTCAAAACCTCTGATGGCTTCGGAGCAAGGGTTTTCGGTTAATGTAACCGTATCACCTACCTTCACTTCGCGCGAGTCTTTGATACCTGTAATCAGATACCCCACATTGCCCGCCTGCAATTGGGATCGTTCTTCGAGGTTGAGCCGCAAAATGCCAATTTCATCGGCAAAATACTCGCGTTTGGTATTTACGAATTTTACTTTATCGTTTTTCTTGATAGAGCCGTTGAACAAGCGGAAATACACAATTACACCGCGATACGAATTGAACACCGAATCAAAAATCAACGCTTGAAAAGGCGCATCGGTATTGCCTTTGGGCGGCGAAATACGATGAATAATGGCGGATAAAATTCTGTCAACACCCAATCCTGTTTTTCCCGAAGCCTCAATAATCGTGTCGCGCTTGCAGCCTGTGAGTTCCATAATCTGGTCGGCAACTTCTTCAATCATAGCCCCCTCCATATCAATTTTGTTGATGATGGGGATAATTTCTAAGTTGCTCTCCAATGCCAGATACAAGTTGGAAATGGTTTGAGCCTGAATACCCTGTGTGGCATCTACGAGCAGCAAAGCCCCTTCGCAGGCGGCAATGGAGCGCGAAACCTCGTAAGAAAAATCCACGTGTCCGGGAGTATCAATTAAATTGAGTTTGGTCTTTCATGTCGCGCTCGGTGATGGTTTTGGTAGTTTCCAATAAGCGGTCAGCTAGGTGCTCTTTCCGTGGTCAATATGAGCGATAATACAAAAATTACGGATATTTTTCATGTTTTACTTGCAATACCTTTTTGCCTCTTAGATATAGAATGAGTGAATAATAATGATATGTTATAAAAAATGCCTGTGTCGGAAGAAAAATATAAACAAATAGTTGTACAGATGATGATTTTGATTATTTTTGTTGTATATTGATGACTATTTGTTTTAATAATAAAAATCACTATAAAAAAGCATCGGTTTTATTTTTTAGGAGCTCTTCTATTCGTGTGCAGCTGTATAATTTCCGCAAAGGTATTAATTTTAGTCTATGTTTGAATGTTGTTTTTTTAGAAGCGAGACAAACGAATAATCTTACAATTAAAAATATACCGAAAAAATTTATTGTCGTTTTTTTTCTGAAACATATCTGTATAATACGAGGCAGGTAAAAATATCAATAATTGTAAGAGTTATGTTTTAAAATGTATTTTTAGACATTGTATTTCCGAAAATACAACAAGAAAATGTTACCTTCTCAAGTATTGTATGTCTTAACAATCTCTAAAGTTTTAAATAATAAAATATATTTTACTTTAAAATAAAGGATATATTTGTAAGAAATAACACGCCAAGTATTCAAAAAAACTAACCACTAAATTATATACATCTTATGAAAATCTATCTTATTCTTGCGGCTTTTGTATTAGCATTAATATCGCCTTTTTATACAACGGCTCAAACTACTTCTGAGTATTTGTTTTACATTGACCCCGCCAACGAAGGCGACCCGCTTGCAGATGGTTCTTTGGAGCACCCTTGGTCGGATTTAAAAATTGCGAATCAAACCGATTTTCCTGCTGAGTCCAAGATATTCTTCAAGTCGGGTAGCACAGTATATGGCGGTTTAAAACTTACGCCCAAAGACACCGTGCGCCTCATTGATACTTACGGCGGCACGGCACGTGCTACGCTCATCACCGACAACGACCCCGAAATAAACGGCATAGAAGATGTGCGCGGCTCTATTGATGCCCGCGACATTGGCAACATCACCGTTCAAAATTTAATTGTAAAAGGAAAAATAGCACCTTTGTTGTTTGGCGAAGGTGTGTATTATGTAAATCCTGCCACACCCAACGATACTATTTTTCCGTATGTATATGGCGATACGGTGATGCTCAATCCGGCTGCTCCCATTATGGCGGGCATTTCTTTTCTTACCACACCTGCTTCGCCCGACCCCGACACCGAAGCCGAATGTGACTGGAAATTTGAAAATATCAATATCTATAATATAGATGCTTCTAACTTTGTAGTGGCGGGTATCCGCTTGGAAGCCGCCCCTTGGAAATGCGAATTAGGAGGTTATAAAAACATAAATATTTTCTTTTGTGATTTGCACGATAATCTCGAAGGCGGTATCACAGGTTATGCTCGCTGGGACGAACCCACCGACCGTATGGGTATAGAAGACGTGACGATTAAATATTGCAACGCCTACAACAATACCGGTAATCCGGCTATTTTGTGGCAGCCTACAGGTAGCGGTATTGCTTTTGGCGGCTTCGACGGCGTATTAGTAGAATATTGCAACGCTTACGAAAATGGTGTTTTTAATCGCGGACCTTCGGGTCCTGTAGGAATCTGGACATATTATTCCAATAATGTTACTTTTCGTCATTGCGAGTCGCATCACAACGAAGCCTATCCTTTAGATGGCGGTGGCTTTGACTTTGACAATGGTGTTACCAACTCTGTTATGGAATATAATTATTCCCACGATAATGCCGGTCCCGGTTATCTCACATCACAATTTTGTAACCAACGCCGTTTTGCCAACAACACCATTCGCTACAATATCAGCCAAGACGATGCCTACCACGACAATAATCTTTTCTTGTACGGCAGCATGTCATTTTGGACTTGTAACGGTGCTATGTCGGAAAATTTGACTTTGCACAATAATACTATTTATAAATCGGTGGGCAGCGGTGGTGCTTTGCGTATTGATGAAAAGAATTTCAGCAATATGAAAGTGTTTAATAACATTTTTGTTACCAAAAACACCGATTATGTGATGTTGGTGCATCCGGGTGCTGATGTGCAATTAATGGGCAATAATTACTGGACACCGGACGATACGCTCGAAATTCGCTGGGGAAATCCATATTGGTTGGAGGGAATGAAATATTTTCATTCGGTAGCCGAATGGAGCGACAGCAGCGGACAAGAAAAACTAAACGGCGAAAATATATGGCAAAGCGCCGACCCTTTGTTGTACAATATGGGCGGCGGCACTACTATTGAAAATCCTTTTTATTTAGATACTCTATCGGCGTATCATTTGCAGTTGGAGTCGTCTATGCGCGATGCCGGCATTAATCCCGAAGAAGTTTTCGGTATCAATCCGGGCAATCACGATTACTACGGCAATTTGGTAGCGCAGGGTTGCAACTACGACATCGGTGCGCACGAAGTATTGCTTGATGAGCCGGGTACGGTACAAATCAACAACATGACGGTACAAAGCGGACAAGATATAACCATTGATACGCCGCGCCGTGTTTTTGGAAAAATTGTTGTAAAATCAGGAGCAAAACTGCATATTACAAATACCTATTTGCGTTTTATGACCGAAACCTCCGGTATTATAGTTAAAAAAGGCGGGCAATTATGGGTAGAAGACGCTAAACTCACCAATGTATGTGATGCTTGGGCTGGTATTCGTGTAGAGGGCGACCGCAATATTTGCCACCCCGTTTGTGTGCCCAATTGCGACTCATACCCTAATCACGGTTTTGTATATTTGGATAATGCCCGCATTGAAAATGCCATCAACGGCGTATCTGCTCCGGGCACAGTGAGTAGCGGCACATTTCCGCCTATTAATCCTTTACTCAATGGTACACTGATGAATCAGTTAGGCGGCGGTATTGTACATGCCACCGACAGCTATTTTTATAATTGTGCCATTGGTATTTCTTTGGGAGCTTATAATGGCTGTAGTGGCAACAATACCAACCGCAGTGTCATTAAAGGTTGCACTTTTGAATTTGTTAATCCTTGGGAAAATCAGTATTTTCAGCGTCAAGATGATGATTTTATCGGCATTTCACTCAATCAGTCCGGTAGCGGCATTTTTCTCGAAGATAATACTTTTATCGGCTCACCTGTTTTGAACCCATATCACGGCACAGGTATTTTAATAAAAAAATCAAGCGTCTCTGTCGGCTCTCAGAATTTGCCTAATCATTTTTCAAATTTATATCAGGGTATTTATATCAACAATACGGGCAGCACTGCAACATATCCCATTCATTGCTCCTACAATATCTTAAATCAATGCGACAGAGGAATTACACTTTATAATGCCCCGCTTGCTGTTCTTGATTTTAACCAAATAAATGTTCACGCAGGTACTTCTGCTCTTTGTTGCACTTATGGTATTTATACCTATAAAGGCGGCGGTTTTGATATATTAAACAACGAAATATTGACGAATGCAACACAGAACAATCAATGGACGAAAGGAATGGTGGTGGTACAGAGCAATGCTGTGAACACATCTAAAAAATTGTATATCAACAACAATCGTTTTGAAGGAGCATTTACGGCAGCTTTGGAATTATTGGGCGACAACAGAAACAGCGACCTTTCGTGTAACGGATTTTTTGGAACACCACAAACAGACTGGAATATTGATAAATGGACAGAAATCAATGGCAGCAGCAATGCAGATTTAGACGATCAGGGCTTGTGCGGCAGCGATGCTACTGCTTTGTTCAGCACCGTATGGCACACCAACGCCAATAACACTTATCCGAATATCCGCGTGAAGAATTTGGATAATGCCGTTTTCTTGCGCCACGATGCTGCTTCAGCTCCGCTTTCGGTGGTTACTTCGGGCAGCTATACTATTACGCCTCTGAGCTGTGCCGGAACTGCCGTAAATCCTTGCTACAATGAGCTTACCAATGGCGAAAACGCACCCAAACAAACAGAATTATCCGTAAATCATTCTATGGAGTCAATGGCACAAATCAGCCCCAATCCTAATCGCGGACAATTCAATATTGTATTGCCAAGCACCGCCGAGCAGCAGTCTGACGCAGCGGTGCATACTGTTCAGGTATTTTCGGCTCAGGGTGTGCTGCTAATGACCCGAACAGCTGCTACGGGACAAACGCTGTCGTTAGACCTCAGCGATATTTTGCCGGCAGGTGTATATTATTGCACCATTCCCGAAATCGCTTTTAAAGAAAAAATGGTTGTTATTCCTTAATTTTTATAACTCAATCATTCAAATCCGCCGTTTGAATCGCGTTTCAAACGGCGGATTTTTTTGTTAAAAAATATTTTGTTCATTTTATAAACACCGAATATTCGTATAATGGCGTATCATATCGTATATTTACACTCCGATTTTGTAATATTATAGCTCCAATATTATTTTTTTGTTGTGATACATGATAATGAATCTCGCCGCCTGCTGAAAGCCTACACCTTACCTACTTCGCGTTTTATGGTGATGGACGGCGGTTTGGTGCATTATTGCGATGAAGGGGCGGGTTTTCCTTTATTGTTATTGCACGGCACTTTTTCTTCCTTACATACCTTTGATGCGTGGTCTAAAATACTGAGCAAGCGTTTTCGGGTGCTGCGCGTAGATTTACCGGGTTTCGGACTCTCATCGCCGCGCGAAAACATCAAAGAGCCTTTGGAAGAATTTATGAGTTTTATCGCTCGCTTTCTGAATGCTTTGGGTATTTATCAGTGCCATGTGGCGGGCAACTCTTTGGGAGGGTGGATTGCTTGGGAATTTGCACGTTTGTATCCCGAACGTATCAAAAAAATGATACTCATTGATGCAGCAGGTTATTTATTGCACAACGATATGCCCTTGCCTTTTAAGATGGCAAAAGCACCTTTGGCTTCCAAAATTGTACGTTATGCTATTAAACGCAATATTTTAGAGGTTTTTTTGAAGCAGGTATATGGCAATCCCAATAAAGTAACACCCGAATTAGTGGACAGATACTACGAACTCTTTATGCACGGCGGCAATGCGGAGGCTTTTGTATCAATGGTGAATGGCACTTATAAAGATAATTCTCATTTTTTGCCCAATATTTTTCAACCCACTTTGATTTTGTGGGGCGAAGAAGATAAATGGATTTCGCTACAAGATGCACATCGTTTCCGGCGCGATATTCCCAATTCCCAAGTAATTATTTATAAAGGAGTAGGGCATGTGCCGATGGAAGAAATTCCGCAGCAGTCGGCACAAGATGCTTTGGAATTTTTATTGGCAAAAAAAACGCCCACACAGGTAGAAACAGTGGTGAAAACCTTTGCTTAATTTTGTCTGTTGTTCTCAACAACGTATGCTCTTTTTATTTTTTTTCTACGCATGAATGTTTTAAAAATAACAGGCTTGGCGATTTTTATCAAAATGATGATGATGTCGGCAGCCTGCGAATCGTCTATAGGTTCTTCTTCCAAAGATGCTACAGCTCCTCCTTTGTATTTTGATGTACCCGCCTATATGCGTGCGCAAACCCGCGAGTGGCAACAACAAAATGCGGTGCTGGAAAAAACGGTGCATATAGACACGACCCAGGAAATACAAATTTTCGAACAGCCCGACTGGGAACGAGAATTGGAGTTGTGGTTGCGCTGCGACCTCAATAAAGCGGCGTGGCGTGGGCTTTTCAGTACCGACAGCAGCAGCAGTAGCGGCGGCACAACAGTAGTAACTTACAGCAACAGCAATATTGCCGAAATTCCACACAAAAAAGTACAAATCGTGTTTGATGCCCAACATCGCCCCTTGTCTTTGAAGATAGAAAACAGCCACGAAAGTTTTTTAGCGAGCGGCAGCGAAAAATTACAGTATGATGCGCTGCAAAAATATTACACTTACGAAGTGATACAGCAATTGAAAGGGATTGAACAAAGCAGCTTTTTGATAGAGGGAAAAATTAAAACGCCCTAAAAAAGGAAACTGCCGAGCCCCATTTCTGAAACTCGACAGCTTTTTCAAACCTTTAAAACCTTTATGCTAATAAGTTTAGCACGACACAAATTTACTATTAAAAATTTAAAATACAAATTTTTTTTAAAAAAATTAACATTTTTTTTTATTTTATTCAAAAAAATGACAAAATAATGATTAAAAATTAACTATTTAGTTAAAAAATATATCACTATATATGCAATTATATTATTAAGTATCGTTTTACTTAGCGCATTTTATACATTTTACCCAAGCCGTATTTATTGAACATTCCGTCCATGGTAGTCGTAGAAGAAATATTGTACTTGGGAGTAGTGCTTTCTTTTTTATAGCTGAATAATTCAAAATCTTCTCCGTTGGCTTTTTTTGCAATTACTCTGTAAAAATATACACCATTTGCCAATTCATTTCCGTAAGTATCTTTGCCGTCCCACGCATACTCGGTAAGGTTTCTGCCGATGCGCAGGTCTCCGATTTCGCTTCTGCCGATTTCGCGTACTACTGTCCCTGCTATGGTCATCACCTGAATTTTAAATTGCGTGGGCAACTCGCCACCGGTGAGTACAAAAGCAAAGCGTGTAGAGGTAGTAAAAGGATTGGGATAATTGAGCAAATGCGAAATTGATGATTGTGTGATTACTTCAAAGGAAATGGAATAAGTAGTGCCATTGCCGGCGGTGTTACCGCTACGGTCGGTGGCGGTTATTTGCAGTTGATAGGTGCCGTCTTGGGCGAGTTGCGGCGAAAAAGTAACCATCGCTTCATTGGTGTCGTTGCCTGCATTTGCCGGTGTGAATATAACAGAAGGGTCGGCAAAAGACACAGGATGCAGCGTACCGTCAGGATAAATCAGTACAATATCAAAAGCGGCGGTATCATTGAGGGGCAATACCGTATTTTCATCATACAAAGTAATTTGTACTTCGGGCTGTGTAGATACAATGTCGCCGTCTAAAATATGCTGACCGTCAAAAGTTACATCTGCCACCGGATTTATATTATCACCCAACACCCAAAAAGGGATTTGTAACTGATTATTAAAATCAAATTTATCAGGTTTTATTTTATTCGGATTGAGCTGCACTGTTAAAGTACTCGCTCCCAACACTTCGCCCGCCGGAAAATCGATGTTTAATACACGGGTTTCGCCGCCTGCAAAAGGAGCTTGCGGGGCATAGGCGTGCTGCTGCGTGACATTATTGGCGTTGGTGGTGCTTACCTGCACATATACGCTGTCGCTTGCCACCGGTGAGGCATTGGTAACGGCGATTTCCAATTTTCCGGTTTGGGTGATGTACAAAGTGTCGGTAACAGAAAAATGCGCACTGCTGTTGAATGCCAATTCGGGATATTTTTTGTGATACACGCGCCAATGTTCAAGTTGCGAAGGGGTGAGGTACGATACATCTTTGTTGTTGGCTCGCAGGCGCAAAAAAGGATACACCGAGGCATCAACAAAACTTAAATCCCAATTATTGATAGTGTTGGTATTGAATAAAGTGTTTTCTACTCCATCGGCTCTTACGCCGATTACGTCCACATTAAATAGTTCCCCTACTACACCGGCTTCCAAAGGGGTGGCTTGCCACTGCAAACTCTGCCACAAAGCCGAAGGTCCGATGAGCGTGCTGGTATAAGTGCCCTCATCTGTTTTTCCGAATACATTTTCGTTGTATTCGAGTACTTCATCAGATACGCCGCCGATTAAAATTTTTGGCGTATAATTTACTACGCCTTTGCGTAGCAGTGCAAAAAACGGAATTTCGGACTCGATAGATGCCAGCTGCGGAAATCCTAAATCGCTGAAACGTGTGTAGAGCGGTTGCAAAGCGGCGGCAGAAGCTGCACTGCTCTCCAAGCGGTGGTTTCCTACCGAATATGCTACAACATAATAGCCCTGCGGCACCCAATCCAAAAAGTTTTTGATTTGTGTATAAACATCTTCATCTCCGGTATAAAATTCGTAGATGTTGCCTCCTCCGCATTGTACATTTCCAAACATACCTTTGCGATTGCAGCCGCTCATTCCTTGCGTGGAGGGGTCTAATTCACTTTCTACTACGGATAATATTTTTTCGGGTTTAAAAACAGCAAAAGCAATACCTCCCAAACAATTTGTATTGCTGCCTATCAAACAACTGCCTGCACTAATCAATACATCATTCAAATAAAGGCTGTAAATCTGCGGGGTTTCGGTATTATTTACAAAGCCGCGCAAATTATTAAATTCATCATCAAATTCAAATTGATGTTGTGCATTTAAAAAAGTGCCATTGTAGCTGTTGCGTGTATATTGTCCATAATGCGATTGATTCCAACCGTCGGGCTGATTGGGAATGTAAATAAAAGACGAACTCTGCCAATTATAATTACCTCCTGTTTCCGGCACAATGCTGATACGCCAATAATATACTTTTTGAGCCTCGTAAGACAGAGCGGGCTGCCATTCTATAATACCGCCGCTACTGCTCAAAGTGGTATATTGTAAAAATGTGGTGTTAAATTCAGGTACGGTGTCGATTTCTAAACGATAGGTGCGCGGCTGCGTGAGTACGGGCAATGCCGTAGATGCCTGCAACTTGACGGGAGTAGTGCCTACAATAGAAAATTCGCAAGGGTGAATAGGCAAAGCCGAGCCGGGTAAAATGAAAATATTGGTGTTTAAAATGTTGTTGTCTTCACAATCTTCGGGCAATTCATTGTCAGAATCTATGCTCAAAGAAAATCCGTTGCTGCCCAATGCCGCTTCGCCGATAGGCAACCGCAAAGAGAGCGTATCGCGGTAATAGACACCTTTGAAACGTTTTTTTACAATATTCTGTGTGCCATCGGGCAAGGTATGTATTACCTGCACCGAAAAAGAATCGGCTACTGCTTTTCCTAAATTGGTTACTACAACATTTACATCAAAAGAATCAATAGCAGTAGTGAGTACCGAAGGATTAAAATATAAATCATTTTCTTCTGTCACATATTCTGGTTTTTGCCATTGATTGAGGCGAATGGCGGGGTCGCCTGCAAGCGTAAATTCCTGACAAGTGAGGCGTATCCCGTAATAATGACTGGCTCCCACCGAAGGAATATAAATATTTTCAATGGTCTTTTGCATAAATTGCCCCAAAGTGCCGCCGTAATTTTCATAAGCCATCTGGCGATACATTTCTTCGCCGTAGATATCCAAATAATAAGGAAAACCAAAGCCCACCGTTGCCAAAAATGCAATAGCTCCGCGCTGCTCCGCCAAGCTATATACCAACGCCATAATATCATTGTCTGGGGAGTGTACATCGCCTACAAAGCAGGAGTTGGAATAAAAGAACGGATACTTTCCGGCATTGTCGTAATCATCAGGGCTTTGAATATCAAATTCCCACAAAGCACCGCCGGAATGACCGATATAAGTCACCATAGAAAGTCCGTTGTTCATCAGGTTTTTAAACTGCTGCGGTGCTGCAATAATACCACCTTCTGCTTTTGAGAAAGTTGCCTGTACTTTTGCGCCCCAGAGTGTATCTTCTATTACTTGTTTGTAGCCGTTGAGATTATTAGTATAATTAGTGGCTTCCGAAGCATTTTTTCCGCCGGCAACATGCACAATATCCTTCATCCAAAGGCGGTCGGTTTTGGTGCAGGGCGTATTTTGAATATTCATATTTGCTTCATATTCTATCACTTTATCCAAATAACGCTTTATATGTTCCGGAGTTTCGGCACTGATACGCCCCACCGCCAATTGGTTTTTGTAGGCATATACCGTAGGTACGGTGAGCATCATATCGGAGCCGGTTTCGCCGAAAGTGGGTACTAAATTCCGTGCAAATAAATCGGGCAAATTGGTTTTGCTGTAACGAATAGAACGCCCCATCAACAACAAATATTCGGGCTGCGTTGCCCAAATGCCCGCTTCGTAATTGTCTATGATATAATTCACAAAATTCATAATAGAAAGCGGGTGCTGCAATACACCCCACGCAAACTGGTCGTACAACTCATCAATATCTGCCACCAGCACCTGATATCCGCCACCCTGCGCCGAACTGCGATAAGTCTGATAGCGTTGTACTTGGTCTTCTTCGCCCCCTCGCAATTTTGAGTGGGTGATGATGATATAGTCGGCGGCTTTGGAGGGATCGGCAAAATTGGTGAATTGCTGCGGCACTAAATTGCTCACTATATTGACGGCATCGGTGGTGGTTTCGGTCGTGTTGCTGATGTATAAATCGCGCTTAGATAAAGTGCCGCCATTGCCGGGCAAAAATATTTTGTAAGTAGTACCGTCTAAGGTAGGTACTAAGCGCACATTGTTGGTTAAATCGTACAATACCGGAGCAGTACCGCCATTAAAATTGTTGATTTCCAAGTAGCGGTTTTGAATATTATCAATGCTGAAAAAGAAAGAACGCTGGTTTTCAAAATTAAATAAACGCGGGTAAGTAATAAATACATAGCACAAAGAATTGCGATCAATGCTTACACCCGCTATATCGCCGATGCTGGCTAACCCCACTTCATTGTTGTCGGCAAGTACATTCAAATCTACATTAAAGCTATACGATTCCAAAGAGTAGCCTTCGTAGGTCTCATCTACTACAATCTGGTCGTTTATTTTGAGCTGAATATGATGGTCGGGCAGTACTTGTATTTCATTGGAGCGTCCTGTTATTTTGCTTTCCACAAAAGCCGTTCCGCCGTTTTGATAAATATAAGGAGTTACTACATCGGTGCTTTGCTCTGTGCCTTCTACAATAATCGGTCCTACCCAACCTTCGCCTTTGCCGAAGTCGGCGTAGTTGTTGTTCACACCCGACAAATTGCTGAAAGGCTCGCCGGCGGAGTGGGCAGTATTGAGGATTTTTTTTGAAGTATAAAGAAAAAACGGTTCGGCGGCAGGGGCATTTGCCAAATTGTTGGAGATGGTTTGATAGCGCAAATTGTTGCTGCTGTTGTCCGAAGCTAAGAAATAAGTCGCTTTTTTGGTATAGAGGCTGCGGTCTTTGCTGATTTGCCAAGTAGGATTTTGGAATAAAAAAGCATCTAATTCGCCGTCATTGGCTTTGCCTACAAACTCAATATAATCGCCCGCACCAAAAGTGCCGTTGGTAGATACATAAATCGGAACTTCTTTGCCTTTATTATACAATTTGTAGCCGCTGCCTTCTAGGGGCAACCCCGCCTGCAATAAAGTTTCGTAGCCGATACGATATAAACCGTCTTTTTCTAATTGAAATTTATCGTAAGTTTTTGACAAATCTATCCATTTGTTTTGATATATCTGTGCTTGCAGTTCGATACCTGCAAATAATGACAGCAGCAGAATCAGTAATTTTTTCATATTTATAAAAATTTATGAATTTTAATTTGTTAATTAATTGAAAATCAATTTTTTATAACAAAATAATTTGAGTCGGTAATAATAAAAAAAAGATACTTTATATGGTGTATTATGAGAAGTATTTTTTAGGAAAAATATTTTAAAAACAATAATAACTTTAATATAAAGGAGCAGCATCGTTGGTGGCAACTTTGCTATTAAAAGCGAGAGCCAGAGATATAACGTGCGAAAAAATGCCCACATCGCGGCGGTTCAAGCCCACAAAGGCATAATCCAAAGTTACTTTGTCTATTTTAAAACCTATGCCTACATTGGGCTGCACGGATAATATTTCTTTGCTTGCGTCATTATCGTCAGTAAAACGCTGTATTTTGTTCACACCGCCGCGCAAAAAAACTGTATTGTTGTAGCTCAATTCAGCACCGGCGTGCGGGTCTATGCTCACAAAGTCGCTGCCCAACAGCACATTGCGCTTGCCATCAAAAGTGCAATCTATATCCAAAGCTGTGGTTAGTGCCAATTTTTCACCGAAATTCAGGCGGTGCGCTATGCCCAACACGAGGCGTTGTCCGGTCAGCTCCACCGATTTCACCGGAATCAGGTTGTTGGTGGCTTGCAGTTGCAGTTTTTCTTCTTCTGTAAAATTAAACGACCAAGCGTTGTAAGTAGTGGTGAGGTCTTTTACGGCAACCGCCAAAGTTAGGTTTTCGGTAGCGGCAAAACGGGCACCCACATCAATACCCAAGCCCCAGGCATTGGCAAATTTTCCTACTTTGCGATAAATCACCTTTGCGCTGCCGCCCACCTGCCATCGCGACCACGCCTGCGCATAGTGCAGCAAAGCCGCATAATCGGCAGCCGAAAAAACACTGAGGTTATCATAATTAAAACTGCCGTCCGGCTCTACGAGTGTGAGGGTATTCGGAATATCATCAACGCCGAAACGTATCAGCGACAAGCCTACGGCACGTTGTTTATTTGCCAAAGGAGCTATAAAACCGGCATAGTCGTATTTGGCAACACCTGCAAACCATTCGGCGTGCATCAGTCCCAATTGTGCGGCATCGGTATTGGCGATGGCGGCGGTATTCCAATAGGCGGCATACACACCATTGGCGGCGGCACATTGTGCATTGCCCATAGCAAAGGCGCGAGCACCTACGCCCAAAGCCAGAAATTCGTTGCTGTAAGTGCGTACTTGTGCCTGCAAAGCATTGAACCATACCACACCCACAAGCAAGCATATTGTACTAATAATATTACGATTGAACATACAAATTTTTGTAAAAATAAACAGGGTCTTAGTTTTCAATATTGATAATTTCGGTACAAAGCTATGATAGCTTTACGGAATCATGAAAAAAAGAAATACACTTAAGATTTTTTTATGCAATACAATTATTATTTTTTTCAAAATAGAGGCTGTTTATAAGTCATATTTTTGATAAAAAAAGTTGCAAAGCATAAAAAAATAATCATTCTTGAAAGGTTTTCAAAGCAGTGCGGTTGATTTTGCCACTATCTGTTTTAGGAAGTTCTTTTAACACGGTAAAATATTTCGGTATCTTAAATTTTGCCAATCGTTGTATTAAAAATTGCTTCAAATCGCTGCTGTCAAAAGTTGTGTGATGCTGATTTTTTAATACCAAAAAAGCTCTGCCCACTTCGCCCCATTGCGCATCGGCTGTGCCCACGACTACCGCTTCCGCAATAGCGGCGTATTGCAGCAAAGCACGCTCCACTTCCGCCGGATACACATTTTCGCCGCCCGAAATAAACATATTTTTTTTTCTGTCCACAATATACAAATCACCTTCCGCATCTTGTATGGCAATATCTCCGCTTTTGAACCACTCTCCTTCAAAAGCAGCGGCGGTAGCGGCGGCATCGTTCCAATAACGCGAAAACACCGCAGCACCGCTAAACCACAGTTCGCCGCGCTCGCCGATGGCAGCATCAGTGCCGTCTTCTTTCACCAAACGATACGACACATAAAAATTGGCTTTACCGATAGAACCGCTTTTGCGCACCGCCTGCGTATGATGCAAAGAAGTAAGATTGGGTCCCACTTCCGTCATTCCATAGCCTTGTCGCAGATAAATTTTTTTGCTGTGCCATTTTTCTATCACCGATAGCGGCAATGCCTCGCCGCCTACAATGATATACTTTAGATTCGGGGCTTGCAGGGTGTCAAAGTGCAGTGTGTCGCTCATAGCTTTGAGCATAGTCGGTACTGTCATTAGTATTGTAATTCGTTCTTTTTCAATAATTTGCAACATTGCTGCAGCATCAAATTTTTTCATCAGCAATACAAAAGCACCTTTGTGCAAAAAAGGGGTGAGCAACACGTTCCAGCCGCCCGTATGAAAAGGCGGCATGCAAGATACAGTGCGGCTGTCGCTGCCAATATCCAACGCCAACAAAGTATTGACGCTATTATAAAAAAGCATTTTTTGAGTATAAACCACTCCTTTCGGCTTGCCTGTGGTGCCAGACGTGTAAAGCAAAAAAAGTGGAGCGTTGATGTCGCTGTTGTGTGCTGTATGGCTGTGGTGTACAGGCGGATTTTTGCAAAAAGCGGCGAAATTTTGTAATGATAATACAGAAAAAGAAGGAGCAGCCGCGATTAAATCGTGAAATTTTCGTTCAATGATGACAAGTGCGGGGGCAGCGTGTGCCAAAAGTTCGGCGATTTCGGCGGCACTGAGGCGATAATTAAGCGGCACGAGTATGCAGCCAAAACGCTGTGCAATGGCAAACAAAACGATATATTCCAAACAATTTTCGGCAATGACAGCAATGCGCTCACCCGCTTTCAAATGGTATTTCCGAAAAAGATGCTGCGCCGCATTTTCGGCTTGCTCATAAATTTGGGCATAAGTGAGGCTATTGCCACTTTCGTATTCCTGTATGGCGGTGGCGTGGGGCTGATAGCGGTTTTGTTGCGCTATCCAATCCAAAGCAGTGTGACTATTTAGAGATATATTCATCATAAAAGCGATGCAGGCAGTACTCTGTAAATTATTTTTCGTTTAACTTTGTAGCTAAGATGAATATTTTTTTTTCCTTTGAAAAATTTAAAACGTTTGGAGCCGGTTTTTTAGCGGCTGCTTTTGCTATCACGGGCATTATGAGTTTGATGGGCAGCAGTTTTGCCATGAAAAACAAAGTAAACTGGAAAGAAGCCGGACTTGACCCGAATTTATTTTTGCAGCCCAATCGCGCCAATGTAGAATATTTATTATCGCGCCGCCATGTGGATATTCCGAAATTACCCGCCGACCTCACTTTTGCGGGCGAGCGAGTGCCTATGGAGCAGTACGATGTGCGCGAACGCTTGGAGCGCGAGCTGTTGGTAACTTCTTTGTGGCACTCCAAAACCATACAAGTACTCAAATTAGCACCGCGCTATTTGCCTTTTATAGAACCTATTTTAGCAAAATACGGCATTCCCGATGATTTCAAATTTATGGTGATGGCAGAAAGCGGCTTTTTGAACGTGTCGTCGCCGGCGGGCGCAAAAGGTATCTGGCAACTGATGGAGGGTACTGCCAAAGAAAATGGCTTGGAAATAAACGATTATGTAGATGAACGGCTGCATTTAGAAAAATCCACCGAAGTGGCTTGTCAGTACATCAAATCGGCATACAACGACTTGGGGTCGTGGTCGTTGGCGGCAGCTTCGTACAATATGGGGCGCGCTGGTGTGCGCAACGACCTCAACCGACAGGGAGTTTCCAACTTTTTTGATTTATATCTCAACACCGAAACTTCGCGCTATGTATTTGTCATTTTATCCTTTAAAGAAATTTATAATAACCCTGAAAAATACGGTTTTGCGATGAGCACTGCCGAGCGTTATCAGCCGATTGCTTTTAATGTAGTGGCGGTGAACAGTATTCCGAGCCTTGCTGATTTTGCCAAACAGTACAATACTACCTACAAAAATATCAAACTCCTCAACCCTTGGCTGCGCGATGCGATGCTGCCAGCGCGGGCGGGCAAGGTATATGAAATAAAAATTCCTTTGTTGTAGGGAAAATAAGGCGAATTTGTTGCTGTTCAGTTTTAAATCGTTGTTTCTTGCTAAATATTTTCCCGTTTGCGGATATTATCTGCTTCGGCAGGGCGATATTCTTCCAAACTTTTGTGCAGCAAAGGATATAAAATATGTATGAGCTTGTTGCACATATCTTGTGTCAAACCAAACATGGCAGCATGCATTTCTTGCAAGGTGTTGTTTTTGTGATACACCAAAATAAAAAACAGTAAATTTTCGGCACTCATATCAAAATCTGTTCGCGGGCTGTATTTGCGAGTGCGCTGTTTTCCGTTCAATGTATATTGTTTCAGGTATTTTTCTAATTTCGGACGAAACAGCAGCAATAATTTATCAAATTCTGCAACACTCAATGAGGTCACTGCTTTAAACTGTCGTTCTTGTTCCCTTACTTTTTCGTATTTCATACCGCTAAATTAGCGCACGAAAGCATAATTGCACCACTTTGTGGCTATGTTTTTTTGTATATAAAAACAATTAGATATATATTTAATTGTTTATCTGTATCTTTTGTTTGTAGTAAAAAAACAATAATTTTTAAAAAGTGGTTTTATTTGTTTTGCAAATAAGCAATGAACTTTCCAGTTTTCTTTGTTCAAAAAGAAAAACAGAATAGGTTTATTTATATATGTAAAAAAGACAAATATATTACCCTCTTTTGCGATAATAGTCGCCCTTGTGCGAGCGGATTTTGAGCACACCGTAGAGTGCTTCTTTAAAAATACCTTTCGACATTTTGGACTGCCCCTCAATGCGGTCGGTGAATATAATGGGGACTTCCACAATTTTAAACCCCAATTTCCAGATGGCGTATTTCATTTCTATTTGAAAAGCATAGCCGATAAAGGAAATTTTGCTTAAATCCAATGCCTCCAATGCTTCGCGGCGATAGCACACAAAGCCGGCTGTGGTATCTTTGGAGGGCAACCAAGTGACAAAACGCACATACACCGAAGCAAAATACGACAACAACACCCGATTATAAGGCCAGTTGAGTACCTTGCCACCGCGCACATAACGCGAACCCACCGACATACCCGCACCCGTTCGCTCGCAAGCCTCGTACAAGCGTGGCAAATCCTGCGGGTTATGCGAAAAATCGGCATCCATCTCAAAAAAATAGCGATAGTTCCGCGCCAAACCCCACTGAAATCCATGAATATACGCTGTTCCCAAACCCAATTTTCCACTGCGCTGCTCCAAAAACAAACGACCCTCATATTGGGTTTGCAGTGATTTTACAATATCTGCCGTGCCATCGGGCGAATTATCATCTATAATCAGCACATGAAACTTTTGCTCCAAAGAAAATACGGTCGCTATCATTTTAGCGATATTTTCTTTTTCTTTATAAGTAGGAATAATTACTAATAAGTCAGACAAAGGGTAAAGATAAATAAGTGTTGTATGGAAAAATAAATCTAAATGATGTAATACCTAAAACAGCAGGCGGTATTGTTTTTTTACGGCACAAATCTAAGTAAATATTTACGCATTGTGTTGCTTTTTGTAAGCCTTTTGTATAATACACTACAGGAATATGCCATTCTTTAATATCCTGTATGGAGAAAAACAAGATATATGCCAAGCTGATATAGAGCATAGAAAGAAACAGCCTAAAAATGATACAGTTTTTTTTTAGATGTTAATAAATGATAAATACAAGCTCTGTCTTTAAAATAATATCATTTAATTACAGAACTTTGCGCCACAAATTATATTCCCCTTGTTTGTATGATGTTTTTTGTTCGGAATTTCACACTCTTTTTATGTTTGTTATTTGTCTGTACGGTAGCTGTGCAGGCACAACCCGCCGCCGCACGCCTCAATGGAGTTCTTATCGATTCTTTGACGAAAGAGCCGGTCGCCTTTGCCGGCATTGCCGTATTTGCCAACAGCAACGATAAATTGGTAGGCGGTGGTATCAGTGACGACAACGGCAAATTTGAAGTTACTCTGCAAGGCTCTTTCGGTGCTGCCGAAACCTTCCGTGTGAAAATAGATTTTGTGGGGTATCGCAGCAAAATCATCAACTCCGTAAAACTTACCGCCAATCCGCAGCCTTTGGGTACTTTGTATCTGTCGGCATCTTCCGTAGAGTTGCAGTCGGTGGAGGTACGCGGCGACAAAACTTATCTCGCCAACAGCATTGACCGCAAAGTATATAGTGCTTCGCAGTTGTTGAGCAATCCGGCGGGGCAAGCCGTAGATTTGCTCAACAATATTCCTTCTGTTACCGTTGATAGCGATGGAAAAGTGAATTTCAGAGGCAGCGAACAGGTCAATATTATGATAGACGGTAAGCCTATTGAATTGACAGGTATGAATTTAGAGCAAATTCCGGCAGGTGCCATAGAATCTTTGGAAGTTATCAGCAATCCTTCTGCCAAATACAACCCCGAAGGTTCGGCAGGCATTATCAATTTGATTTTGAAAAAAAATACAAAAAAAGGAAATAATGCCTCGCTGATGTTGGGCGTAGGCACTAATAATAAATATAACGCTGCCGCTACTTGGGGTATTATGCGTAAAAAATTCAATTTTTTCGGCAATTACGGTTTTCGCTATGATGAACGTTACAATCGTTCTACCTTAGACCGCGAAATTTTTCACGATAATTATTTTAAATATACCCAACACAGCAATGGCAACAATACCAACCAGTCGCATTTGCTCAAAATAGGCATTGATTACAACTTATTTAAACAAACTACACTTTCTGCTTCTGCTATTTACAACGGCTCAAAAGGAAATAATCAAAGCAGCGCATATTATACCCTTTTGAATGAGGAGCAAATAAAACAAGATGAATTTGTGCGTGACAATACCTCTACCGACCCCTACAATGCCGCCCATATTACGGCTTTAGGACTGCGCCACCAAGGTAAAGATAAAAAAAACAGCCTTACTATTGACCTCACCCGCTCTGTGACCCCTTCAAAAAATAATACGCAATTCTCTATTTATCACACTCTTGTAAAAACAGACGATTACATACAGCGCAATTATACCAACAATAACAATATCGCCAATATTGCACAAATAGATTATATGCAACATATCGGAGAAAGCAATACACTCGAAAGTGGTTTTCGTTTTTCGCAGCGCGATTTCAGCAGTATGTTTCGCTCCGAAATTGCCGATTATACAGAAAACATTTATGTGGAGAATGATGCCCTGACGAATGATTTTTCTTATAATGAATATGTGTATGCCGCTTATGCCAATTATGCTTTTTCGCTGAAAAAACTTTTGATAAAAGCCGGAGTACGCGGCGAACAAACCGACATCAGTGTTGATAAAAAAACTGTCGACACCCTGCTCACCACTACCGACGATTATTTTAGTTTGTTTCCTACACTCAATGTCAGCTATCCATTAGATGCGCAAAAAAACATACAAATCAATTACAGCCGCCGCATCAACCGCCCTTCGGTGGGTACGCTCAATCCTATTATTGATGTCAATGACCCTTATTCGCAGCGTTTGGGAAATCCCTCTTTGAAACCCGAATACATCAATTCTTTTGATGCGGGCTTACAAATGTATTTGGGCGATTTTTCGTGGAACAACAGCTTTTATTGGCGAAATACCGAACAAGCCGTAGCGCGTATTATAGAAATAGATACCAATGGAGTATTGAAAGTATTGCCCATTAATGTAAATAATGCCAACAGCTACGGTATAGAGAGCATTGTGAACGGCAGCGTTAAAAAATGGTTCAATTTTATGCTCAGTGCCAATGCTTTTCGCAACGAATTGGACGTGTCTAATATTAATGACACGCTTTCCAATGCCGCTTGGAACTTATCCACTAAATTAATGACCACCTTCCGCCTGCCCAAAGATTACGATGTGCAACTCACAGGCAGCTACTCTACACCCCGCAACACTCCGCAAGGCAAATTTTACGGATTTAATTCCTTCGATATTACCGTGCGCAAAAATTGTGGCGCGGTAAAGCAAATATTGCTATGGGAGTGAGCGATATATTTGATAAACAACAGTTTAGAGTAAAAATGGACGATTCTTATTTTACGAGTTATGTTGTTCGTAAGCGTGAAACGCGCATCTTTACGGTCAATTTTACTTATTATTTCGGCAAACCTCAAGAAGGCGGCAGCAAAAAAGACAAACCCCAACAACGCCCCGAAGGCGGCGAAGGAATGGATATGTTTTAATGTTTTTTATACCCGTCCGTTTCAGAATATACGCTAATAAAATAAGCGTAATTTGTATAAATGGCACGCTTTTAGTTAGACGAAAGGAAAGAATATAATTAATTATCATGAAAAAGATTTTCTTTTCTTTCTTGCTTTGCCTTGCAATTATATCCGCACAACAAGTAGCTGCTCAAACAGCTTATTTGAACCAAGCCACGCAAGGACTTCGCGAAGTGTTGGTGAATAAAAATAATGGTATTGTAGAAAAAAACTATTATGATACACAAGGCAATCTTCGTTGGTTAATCAATATTGACATCAACCAACAACTTATTGCCAACCAATTGGGTATGGCTGTTCAGGAGTTTCGCTATGATGATAGCGGCAAACAAACCGAGCAGCGTTTTTATAATACCAATATGCAACTCTATGAACCGATATTTTCGGGACCTTCGGTAATTAAGTACGGCTATGACGAAAAAGACAGGCGTACCGAAACCGCCTATTATGACAGCCGCGAACAATTGCTCAACAATGATGCGGCAGTGGTAATAATGAAATATGACGATAAAGACAGAATCGTGGAAGAACGCTACTTAGACAGCAAACGACAATTGCTCAAAGGGCGGGCTGCTATTATTCGCTATCAGTATGATGAAAATGGAAGAGTATTACAGGAAAGCTACTTTGACCACAACAACCAAGCCTGCAAACGCCTCAACGACGGTAGCAGCAGCGATTTTTCCATCAAGGAATACAAATACAACGAAAAAGGGAATATTATAGAAAAAACTCATTTAGACCCCAAAGGTACACCGATTACTACGGGCGTTTACAAAACCGTATATTTGTATAATCCACAGGGACGTTTGTATGAAAAAGTATTGTATGATGCCCAAAATACCGTTATATCCAAAGTACCTACAAATCGTCCGAATTAAAAAAACGGCAACTTTTATCTTCTGTAACGATATATACCTTTTTTAGGGCTAATTCAAAAAAATATGAATAAAAATATATGTTGGCATACTATTTGATAATATATAGTTTGTAATAAAGTTTTTCTCTCAAATTTTTGTAAAAATGTTTGTAGAAGGGTTGAAGGCGAGACGCTATCAACCCTTTTTTATTGTAGCTGATATCACAAAAGCATCTCAAAGAAAAAATCTTTGAGAGGCTTTTGTTTCTGAAGCTAAAATAGCAACTTTAGAATCGGCGACCACTCGCCACTCACAAGATTTTTTTAGGATATTTTTTTGAATAAAATCTGTGCAGATACACAAAAAAAGACTATTTTAGTTTTGGGCTTTATGATTATTATTTTATGAGCAAATGGAATAAAAATAAATATGTGTAAAATTTTTACAATCAAATATTTAGCTTAAAAAACATAATCTTGATTGTTTTAGATACTTGTGCTAAAGTAAAAAAATAGCAATACTAATGCTGTGTTTATATAACCCCTAAAATGGAGTGGTGTTTTATTTTTTATCAATATCTTTTTCTAACAGTCTTCTTTAGCTCCTCATTTCCATAAAGCTTAAATAATTCTAAAATTATTGCCTAAAAATATAAAAAAGATGAAGTTTACTTACCATGTCAAACCCACTTTTTGAGTTAATTCAGTCGCTTACGCCTACAGAAAAAGCGTATTTTAAGAAATTTTATCAAAAATATGCCAAAAAAGAAAACAACAAGTATATAGATTTTTTTGATGTATTGGCAAAAATGAGTACTTATGAAAAAGAAAAAGTGCAGTACTTATTGAAAAAAATAAATATACTGAAAATTTTTCCGCCATACAAAACTATTTGTATAAAGCTATTTTGGATACTTTTCAACCCATCATTGACAAACAAGATGAGGAAAATAGGTTGATACAAGAAATGATGACGTTGCGATTTTTAATTGACAAAAAATTATACGAACATTGTAGAAAACGGATAAAACGACTGAAAAAGACGGCATACGAGCTACAGGAATATGAATTTTTGCTGAAGATTGTAAGAATAGAGATAAACCTCACCTATTATAGCGGCAGAGAAGTAACTGAAAGGCGCGAATTACTCAAAGAATGTGAAATTATACAACAGTACTTAGCCAATGAAATACAGGCTTTTTTGTGGTCGTGTCAAACTGAAGAGATGTTATTTGATGTAGGGCTGGCTGCACAAAAAGACTATCAGAATCTTTTAGATGACTTGCAGAGTAATTTAGAAGGTATTGCATCGGCGGAATATGTATCGGTGCAGGCTGTTTATTATATAGAACATGGACTTAGCAATGTATTTGTTGCCAAAAAAGAATATAAAAATGCTTTCTATCCCATAGCCCGCGTTTTAAAAACATTTGAAAAATATCCTAAGCTGCAAATTTCCCGCAGTAAGATTTATTTACAAGCAATTATAAATTATTGCAACCGAATGGTAAGTGCAGAGATTTGTCAAAATATAGACGACCTGGCTTATATATCTTCTGTTATCAAAAAATTAATCCAAAAAACTAGGATTCCTGACACAGAAAAACAGTATATTGATATAACGATCAGCCATGTGAAATACGCCATCTATCTCGAACAAAACAATATTCTGGAAGCCTTGAAAATGGCAAAAATAATGGAACAATGCACCATTCCCATGCAACGCAATAAGGCTTTGTATATCATTTTTAACTATGAATTTGCCCAAGTGCATTTTTATGCCAAAAAATGGAGCGAATGTACTACTTATATTTATAATGTCCTAAATGACGAAAACCGGCAACTGTTTCCCGATATGTATTTATTTGCCCGTATTTTGTATTTGTTTGTACTGACCGAAACACAGGAAACAGCCCTTTTTTATACACAATACGATAGTTTGAGAAAAGCCGTAGCCAAAGCCCCACATACCGCAATTTTGGAAACCTCCCTCATGAAAATGTTGTATCGGTACAACAAAATAATAGATAAAAAAGAAAGGACAGCATTTTTGAAATTGTACAAGCAGGAATTAGACAAAATAAAGCGTCAGGCACCGTCATCGTTTATGTTTTTTAAAATATATACTTGGATTGAGGAGAAAATTTAAAGGAAAACACTAACAATAGCAAGGTCTGAAGATAAAAATATTTTTTCATAAAAAACTAATAATCAATTTATTATAGTTTAAATTTTATCTTCTAAAACTCAAATTTTTTAAAATTTTTCCTAAAAATATATTTTATGTTGGTTTAAATTCGCTCTATTAAAAATTCTTATTTCAAACTGTAGAAATTATGAAAACATTAATAAAAAATCTGTTTATATTTTTTACCCTATTTTGCTGCCAAAACATTTTCGCCCAATCGGGTGGAGTCTGTGGTTATTATTACACTTGCAATAACCCGCCTTTTGTAGGTCCGTGTTATTGCACGGGCGACCCCAGTGCATCGGGCACCATTACCGCCAGCCAGTATGGCACTATGACCTTCCACCTGACGGCTACGGCACTGACCTATAATTGTTGTGGCAATCCCTATTATGGCGGTGCCAGCGTTTCCGTTTCAACAAGCGGCGGCGGCTCTTTGGGCAGTGCAAGTTCCAGTATTGGTACGAACACAAATGACGTTGTTGTTGCTTGTGTTCAGCCCGGTGATGTGTTTAATTGGCATGCAAGTGCTGGAACTGGGGGATATGGCTCTTACAATATTTCGGTATCATATAGCGATGTGCCAGCCTACAATGATGTAGAGCCAAACAACAGCATCGCCACGGCAACTTTCTTGGCTGAAAATACCACAGCAAATGGAAACATCGGCCACGGCTACTACGCCAATGATAGTTACGATTACTACAAAATAGTGGCAGTAGAGGAAGGGAAGGTGACGGCCACGGCGAATTTTGCGACAGCAGGATATTTGTATTTAAAGACAAAGAGCGGATCTTCCTTATCTTCGGCATATACGTCCGTGGGCGGCAGTATTTCGGTGTCCTATGATTGTGTGGGAAAAAACGACACCCTGCTGTTACAAATTAATGATTATGGTTCCACTTGCAGCGGCTATAGTTTGAGCTATGATTTGTTGCCGCCGCCTTATGTGAATGACACAGAGCCGAACAACACCGTGTCCACGGCAATTTCCTTGGCGGAGAACGACACGGTGCAGGGCAGGATCGGCCACGGCTACTACGCCAATGATAGTTACGATTACTACAAAATAGTGGCAGTAGAGGAAGGGAAGGTGACGGCCACGGCGAATTTTGCGACAGCAGGATATTTGTATTTAAAGACAAAGAGCGGTACTACTTTATCTTCGAATTCTACGTCCGTGGGCGGCAGTATTTCGGTGTCCTACGATTGCATTGGCAAAAACGATACCCTGCTGTTGCGAATTATTGAATCCGGTTCCACTTGCAGCGGCTATAGTTTGAGCTATGATTTGTTGCCGCCGCCTTATGTGAATGACACAGAGCCGAACAACAGCATCGCCACGGCAATTTCCTTGGCGGAGAACGACACGGTGCAGGGCAGGATCGGCCACGGCTACTACGCCAATGATAGTTACGATTACTACAAAATAGTGGCAGTAGAGGAAGGGACGGTGACGGCCACGGCGAATTTTGCGACAGCAGGATATTTGTATTTAAAGACAAAGAGCGGTACTACTTTATCTTCGAATTCTACGTCCGTGGGCGGCAGTATTTCGGTGTCCTATGATTGCATCGGGAAAAACGACACCCTGCTGTTGCAAATTAATGATTATGGTTCCACTTGCAGCGGCTATAGTTTGAGCTATGATTTGTTGCTGCCACCTTATGTGAATGACACAGAGCCGAACAACAGCATCACCACGGCAATGCCCTTGGCGGAGAACGACACGGTGGAGGGCAGGATCGGTCACGGCTACTACGCAGATGATAATTACGATTATTACCGTATAATAGCAGATGGTGGTGCCATTGTGGTAACGGCATCTTTTGATAAGGCAGGTTATTTGTATTTATACAACAAAAATGGAACTTCTCTTAGCGGTATTTATACTGCCACTTCCGGAACGGTTTCTTTGCTCAGAACTTGCCTTGCCGCCAACGACACACTTTATGCGCGTATTAGTGAATATTCCTCCACTTGCAGTGGCTACGACATTTCCTATGAACACATTTCCTACGTATATGCAAATGACATAGAACCCAATGGGGGCACTTCTACGGCAACCACGTTGAGTTCCGGACTGGCAAAACAGGGGCAACTCTACAGTTCCGATACTTATGATTATTACAAAATCATCGCTGGTGCTTCCGGTTTTTTGGCGGTAGAATGTAATTTTGATGTAGCAGGAACTATAAAACTGTACAATTCGAGTGGCAATGCCGTTGCCGTAGCGTCAGGCGTATTGCCGGAGGCTACAACAAACGGTAGCGGTACAGCGTATATTTACAAAGATTGTATAAACAATGGCGAAACATATTATGTGCGTGTGAGTAAGTTGAGTTCCGCTTGTACGGGTTATAAAATCATCTATCATATCAACGAAGAAAGCACCTTTGTTTCAGGCAACCCTATACCCGAAAATGTGTATTATGCCTCCGTCAATTTAAGCTCTAACGGCAAAGTATTCGCCGATAGTACCGTTACTTTCATAGCAGGAGAGTCCATTGTTTTGCAAACGGGTTTTTGGGCGAAAGGGGGGTGTGACTTTCACGCCTACATAAGCGACTGCGCCCCTGCCGTTGCAAAAACAGATGAAAGCACTTCCGCAAAACAGTCCGATATTTCTTATACAAAACAACAAGCAAAAATTGCGGATATTGAAGTATATCCCAATCCCAACAAGGGCACATTTGTCATCAATAACCCTTCGGGTGCGGTGGGCGAACTGAGGGTTCTGAATAGTGCAGGTCAAGTAGTATATGTCGGTACGTTACCCGAAACCATCAATAATATTCATTTATCCAATATAGAAAGTGGTTTTTATTTTATTCACATACAGATACAAGGTCAAGCGGCTATCATAAAAAAGATGGTTATTGTACAAAACTAAACTCACAGCACATTTTTTAAACGCTTGTATTGATATATAAAAAAGGGTTCAACAATTATTTTTGTTGAAACCCTTTTTTATGAAGTCGGAATGACTGGATTCGAATCGGCGATCACTCGCTCCTGTAAGATTGGTTAGATATTTTTGACTAATACTAAAAGTAGATGAACTATGCTTATAGTTTATTCGAAAAAAACATTAAAATATATCTTTTTCATACAATGAATACATATAGTAAGTAATGCAGAAGATGTAAAACGTGTTGGCAAAAAAAGCGGAAAGGGGGGTATAAATAAAAAAGGAAAGCATTTTGCTTTCCTTTTTTGTCGAATACACTACTTTTTAATCTTCGGGTGTAAGTGGGGTCATTTCGTTGCCGCCACTGATATCGGTGCGACTAAAAGACTGCTTATTCTTTTCTAAGTTGGTTTCGTAACCCAATGCCTGCGTACCCGCTTTGTACTTGGCATGATCGTAGTCGATGAGGGCTGCCTGATAATTGTCCCAATCGTACAAAATTTTTGCATTTTCCAAACTTTGCAACAAACCGTCGAGGCGCATCATCAGGTTTTGAATAAAAGTGCGCGAATCAAAATCGTTCAAAAACTCTGTCCAATCTATATCGGGGCTGGATAGTGTAGGTTGCGACAGGCGATAGTCGCGTACTTTGTTTACAATCAATTTGTTTTGATTGTTGATACTCCCCAATCTGCCGCGCTCTCGGCATTGAGGTTTGCGAGTTTGTCGGCAAGGGCGGTTTCCAAATCTGCTATGGCGTTGTTGATGGTGATTTTTTCGGCGGCGGAAAATGGCGGCTTTCAAAATTGTTAAAAGGCATAATTTAAAGATATTTTAGTGAGTTGAAAAAAGATAATAACGTCACTACAAACAAAATAGGTACACAAAAAATTGTTGCCCGTATAAAATTTATTTTATTCCTTTTATGATGATATTTTGTATTGCAAATAATTAAAAATCAATATTTTATAACTAATAAATTGTGCGATTTTATCAACCAAAAGGGAATAAGTAATAAAACGAGAGTATAAATTAAACTGTGCTAAAGCCAAATTTTGATATTGATAATCAGAAAGTTATAAAAAATTGACACAGTTTATTTTACAGACCCCAATAAAAATCAGCTGATTATCATCAGTTTGGCAAAGCGCAGCATAATGCGTTTTTCGCCGCTGCCTTCAAAATCTATCACTGCCAAGCGATTGCCAGCCGCGCCTTCTACTTGTCGTACTACTCCGATACCGAAGCGTTGGTGCAGCACACGGTTGCCGGCTTTAAGTTGGGTGGTGTCGTCTTCTCTGAAATCGGCGGGCGGCACAAAATCACTGCCGGCGGCGGCAGGGGTGTTGCTGGATTTTATGATTTTCGGCGGCGGCGGTGTTTGGCTGATATTGCGTGCATCGCCGTAGCTGCCTTTTTCGCTCAAAAAACTCGGTTTTGTACCGCCGCTAAACGAAGCAGGGTTTTTGAGCAAAGCCCCCCCTTTGGTTTCTACGATATTGGCGGAAATTTCCTGCAAAAAACGGCTCGGCTCGCAATAGTTGAGCGTACCGAAACGATAGCGCGAAGTGGCATAAGAGAGCATGAGTTTCTTTTCGGCGCGTGTGACGGCGACATAAAAAAGACGGCGTTCTTCTTCCAATTCCTCGCGCGTAGCCATTGCCATACGCGAAGGAAATAATTCTTCTTCCATACCGCCCAAAAATACCATCGCAAATTCCAAACCTTTTGCGGCATGAATGGTCATCAGCTTCACACTTTCGCGGTTTTCTTTGGTATCGTCTTGGTCGGTGAGGAGCATCACCTGTTGTAAATAACTGCCCAAAGATTTATCGGTGGTGCTATCTAAAATGCTGTCTTCGGTATCTCCTTCCGAAAATTCTTTAATAGAGTTGAGCAACTCCTGTAAGTTTTCGTAACGGCTCACGCCTTCTACCGTTTTATCATCATACAATGTGCTTTGCAACTGGGTAGTTTTGGCAATATACGCTGCCACTTCGTAGGCATTTTTTTTGTCTAACATCGCCGCAAAACTTTTAATCATCATCACAAAATCATAAACGGCATTTTTGGCGCGAGCGGGTAAGTCGCTGTTTTGCACTTGCTCCATTGCCTCCCACAGCCTTTGGTTTTGTTCGTGTGCCCATACCGACAAGCGATTGAGCGAGGTGTCGCCGATGCCGCGTGTGGGGTAATTGACGACACGGCGCAGGGCTTCTTCGTCAAAATGATTGACGGTGAGCTTTAAATATGCCATTATATCTTTAATTTCTTTGCGCTGATAAAACGACAAACCGCCATACACAATATAGGGAATATTGGCGCGGCGCAGGGCTTCTTCAAAAGCCCGCGACTGGGCATTGGTGCGATACAAAATAGCAAAATCGCGGTGGCTATAATGGTTGCGCAGGGTTTCTTCCAAAATGGTGTCGGCAACGATGCGGGCTTCTTCGTTGTCGGAGGTATTGCGGGTAATTTTTATTTTTACGCCCTCTTCGTTATCCGTCCATATCGTTTTTTGCAGTTGGTTTTTGTTGCGTGCGATGATGTCGTTGGCGGCTTGCACAATATGGCGCGTAGAGCGGTAATTTTGTTCTAATTTGAATACAGCACGGTCGGGAAATTCTTTTTCAAAATTGAGGATATTGGCAATCGTAGCACCACGAAAAGCGTAAATGCTTTGCGCATCATCGCCCACTACACAAATATTGCCGTGGCGGGCGGCAAGGCGGCGCACAATTTCGTATTGCAATTGGTTGGTATCCTGAAACTCGTCCACCATCACAAACTGAAATTTGGTTTGGTATTTATAAAGTTCGTCAGGAAACCGTTGCAAAAGTTCGTACATTTTTACGAGCAAATCATCAAAATCCATCGCTCCGGCTTTAAAGCAACGGTCGGTATAGAGGTGGTAGAGTTCCAACATTTTGGAGCGTCCGGCGGCTTGGTCTTCGGCGAGCATCTCAGCATTGGCGGCATAATCGGCAGGGGTGATGAGGCTGTTTTTGGCGGAAGAGATGCGATTATATACATAGTTGGGTTTATAGAGTTCGGGGTTGAGACCCTGCTCCTTCACGATGGCGGTGATGAGGCTTTTGCTGTCTTGTGTGTCGTAAATGGTGAAGTTGGCGGGATAGCCGAGTCGGGCGTGCTCTACGCGCAAAATTTTGGCAAATACCGAGTGAAAAGTCCCCATCCACAAACTGCGGGCTTCGTTGCCTGCTATCCGCTCGATGCGCTCTTTCATTTCGCGGGCGGCTTTGTTGGTAAAAGTAAGTGCCAGAATATGATAGGCTTCTACGCCGTGTTGGAGCAGGTGAGCAATGCGGTAAGTGAGTACGCGCGTTTTTCCCGAACCGGGACCTGCTATAATAATCGCCGGACCTTCGCGGTGCAATACGGCAGCACGCTGGGCTTCGTTGAGTTCTTGTAAATAACTTGACATGAGAAGATGATAAATAAAAAGAATAAAAGGGCAAAGCAAAAATGCCATTTTTTATCAACGGCAAAGATAAGCGTATGTTTAAATATTACAGATAGCTTTGAAAATAGCGGGCAATGTAAAACATAAAAATATTGTCCCTTACTTTGGTACGCTTGTTCCGTTGATGTCAGTTTTTTGCCCAAATATCCAACAGGTCATTTATCATACAACACAAATAACCCTTTATCCGAAAAACCTAAATTCTTTTTCGTTTGTACAAAGTAATAAAAAAGCCGAACTCTGCATTATTATACTAAAATAAATTAATCTATGCATATTCATTATGAGAAACGAACATACATTTTAAAGTTCTTTTAAATAAAAACATACGCATATTTTAGCAGCTTTTAGTATAAATGACTTTTGAAAGAACTCTATTTATAAAAAAACATCTCTTTTATCCCCCGCAATATTCTACATAATTTCGGGGTGTTTCGTAGAGGCGCACCGCAAGCTCCAAGCGGGCGGGCAAATGAGCGCGCAATAAGTTCCAGATGACTACAGCGATATTTTCAGCGGTGGGGTTGAGGTATTGAAAAGGCTCTACTTCCAAATTGAGGTTTTTATGGTCAAAATGAACAATTACTTTCTCGCGAATCAGGGTTTTAAGGGCTTTTAAATCCCACAAAAAACCGGTTTTGGGGTCAATATCTCCGGTGAGCTTTACTTCCAACTCGTAGTTGTGTCCGTGATAATTCGGATTATTACACAAACCAAACACCTGTTTATTTTCCTCATCGCTCCATTGCGGATTGTGCAACCGATGGGCAGCGTTGAAATGCTCTACACGAAATACCGAAATTTTTGCCACTTTTTTTTAAAAAAATCTTTATTTTTCTTGTAAAATAGTGCGATAGCGCGGCATATCGCCAAAAAGCGTCAGTGCCTCCTGAACGTAGGGGTCGTCTTTCAAAGTAGCTTCTATATAACCTTGCTGAAAATAATAACGTCTGATGAGTTCGTGTTGTAGCCACTGCTGAATATCGGCTTTGCTGTCGCTCATTTCCTGCAAACGCAGTTGATACAGTTTTTCTTCCAATTTTTTCAAATCATTTTGCACGGTAGCGTCATAATGTTCGGTTTCGGTACTGGCATACAGGCGTGTAATGAGGCTGTCGCTGCTGCTTTGAAAACCCAATTTTTTGTTTTTTACAAATGACAAAAAGTCATTAAAATCTTTATCAGTTACTTTAAACTGATGAACGGGCGCAATGCTGTCGTGCTGCAAAGTATATTGATTGGCAAATTCAAACAGAAGCATTTCTTTTTCCAAAAAAACCAACACTTCGCTTTGGTGGGGTTTTTCTAAAATAATATCCGGCAATACACCGCTATTGTCTAATACTTTGCGTTTGTTGGTGGTATAAAACACATTGCATAGCGAGTCAGGAATAGACTTTGCTCCGGCATCGCTGTATCTGCCCGAATAATCCACCGCCTGAATACAGCGACCACTCGGCAAATAATATTTGGCAACGGTTACTTTGAGTTTTGCTTTGTAGCCGGTATCACCGATATCTCTGGTTTGCTGCACCAATCCTTTGCCGTAGCTGCGCTGCCCGATGAGCACGCCCCTGTCAAAATCCTGTATAGCACCCGACACAATCTCCGAAGCTGAAGCCGACTTTCCGTTGATGAGTACCGCCACCGGAACATCGCCGTCAATGGGATTGTTAGGTGCTGCATATTGTTTGTCCCACTCTTCTATTTTTCCTTTGGTGCTCACGACCATGGAACCTTTGGGCAAAAATATATTGCCTGTGAGTATAGCCTCTGCGAGCAAGCCGCCGCCATTGTCGCGCAAATCAAAGATGAGGTATTTGAAATTTTTTTCGTCATCTTTAAATTTTTGCAAAGCCGCCGCCACTTCGCTGCCGCACTTTTGCGTAAAACTCGTCAGGCGGATATAGCCCACGCTGTCGTTTACCATTTTGGAAAATACTACGCTTTTGGGTTCTAATTCTTTACGCAGGAGTTCGTAGTTTTGGGTTTTATTCCCCGACAGAGGCTGTATTTCAAGTTTCAGCACTGTATTGGGCTGCCCGATGAGTGCCAGATTGAGTTCCTGAAGCGTTTTTCCTTGCAATGCTTTTCCTTCGATGCTCAATATTTCATCACCGGCGCGGATACCCGCTTTGGCGGCGGCGGCATCGGCTAATACCTGCTCCACAAAAACGCGCTCACCTTTTTTTACGAGTGTCATACCCACATCACCCACGCCGCCTGCCATTTCGAGGCGGGCACTTTCTATTTGCGCTTCGCTGATGTAGTTGGTGTAGGGATCGAGGTTTTTGAGCATACCTTTCAAAGCACTTGCCATCAGTTCGGCGGGCTGCACCTCATCTACATAAGAACGATTTACCTCTTCATACACATTAGCAAAGAGGTTCATGTTTTTACTGATTTTGAAATAAGTGCTTTCGCCGGCGGCAATGCCTATCATTGCCAAAAATGCAGTGCCAAGGGCAGCGAGCGTATATTTTTTGGGTCGGATTGTCATGTATATACTATGTATGATGCGGAAAGGTAAAGATAAATATAATTACAGGGTGTAAAAAAAATACACACAATTACTTTTTTTAAACGATACAAAAGCATTTTTGTTTGACATCACGCAAAAATAAACAGTTCGGAGCATAATTTTTCAACGCTTTTTATGACAAAGCGCAAAACAAACACTTATTATCGCTGCTTGCTGCAATTTTGGCAGTTTCTTGTGTTGCTTACTGACACACAGCCTTGTCATTTGCTGTAATTTTGGCACAAAACACCACTTGGCACATATTATGACGAAGGTTTAATATAGAAAAGAAAAATTTTATTCATCAAGTGTCTTATGAAATAAGATATACGACTCTTGATGATGATATTACATTGAATTTTGCTTATTTCAGTATTTATATTATATAAACTAAACCTATATACAAACGTTTTAATTTTATGGCAAAAACAACAAAGTTAAGTATTACACCTTTGGCTGACCGCGTAGTCGTAGAAGCCGCAGAAGCACAAACCACCACTGCCGGCGGTATCATTATTCCCGATACTGCCAAAGAAAAACCCTCCAAAGGCACCGTAGTAGCCGCCGGTAAAGGCAAAAAAGATGAGCCGATGACCGTAAAAGTAGGCGACACCGTGTTGTATGGCAAATACGCCGGCACTGAAATTCAAATCGATGGCAAAGATTATCTCATCATGCGCGAAAGCGACATTTTAGCCATTGTTTAAATTTTATTCATTTTTCCTTTTTTAAAGCCTTTGCAATAGGCGGATGGCTCTTTTTTTTTTGAGAGCAGTGCTTTCGCTTATTTTTTTCTTTTTTTTATTTAATCATTTCAAAAAATATTGAACGACACATTTTATTATGGCAAAAATCATTAAATACGAGGTAGAAGCGCGTGAGAAATTGAAAAAAGGCGTTGATGCCTTAGCTGATGCCGTGAAAGTGACCTTGGGTCCTAAAGGCAGAAATGTAGTGATTGAGAAAAAATTCGGCGCACCCGCCATCACCAAAGACGGTGTGACCGTAGCCAAAGAAATAGAACTCGAAGACCCTATAGAAAACTTAGGGGCACAAATGGTGAAAGAAGTAGCCAGCAAAACCAACGATGCCGCTGGTGACGGTACTACTACTGCCACCGTATTGTCGCAAGCCATTATCAGTGCCGGTTTGAAATCATTGGCTGCCGGTGCTAATCCGATGGATTTGAAACGCGGTATAGATAAAGCGGTAAGAGCGGTAGTGGAAAACCTCAAAAGCATCAGCGTGAAGGTAGATACCGACAATACCAAAATTGAACAAGTAGCAACTGTATCTGCCAACAACGATGCCGCTGTGGGCAAATTAATCGCCGATGCCATGGCAAGAGTGGGCAAAGAAGGCGTAATTACCGTAGAAGAATCCAAAAGCACCGATACTTATGTAGAAGTGGTGGAAGGTATGCAATTCGACAGGGGCTATTTGTCGCCTTATTTTGTAACCAACCCCGACACGATGGAAGCCGAGTTGGAAAGTCCGCTTATTTTGATTTACGACAAAAAAATCAGCAACATGAAAGAATTGTTGCCGGTGTTGGAGCAGTCGGTACAAACGGGTCGTCCCTTGTTGATTATTGCAGAAGATGTGGACGGCGAAGCCTTAGCTACTTTGGTAGTGAACAAATTGCGCGGCACTTTGCGCATTGCTGCCGTAAAAGCTCCGGGCTTTGGCGACCGCCGCAAAGCGATGCTCGAAGATATTGCCATTTTGACAGGCGGACAACTCATTTCCGAAGAGCGCGGCTTCAAATTAGACCAAGCTCGTGTAGATATGCTCGGTCAGGCTGAAAAAGTGAGCATTGACAAAGACAACACCACCATCGTAAATGGTAAAGGCAGCAAAAACGACATCAAAGCGCGTGTAAATCAAATCAAAGCGCAAATAGAGAATACGACCAGCGACTACGACCGCGAAAAACTACAGGAGCGTTTGGCAAAATTGGCAGGCGGTGTAGCTGTGTTGTATGTAGGTGCGCCCAGCGAAGTAGAAATGAAAGAGAAAAAAGACCGCGTAGATGATGCTTTGCACGCTACCCGCGCCGCCGTAGAAGAAGGCATTGTGCCGGGCGGAGGTGTAGCTCTTATCCGTGCGCAAGAAGCATTATTGACATTAAAAGGCGACAATGATGACGAACAAACCGGAGTTGAAATCGTAAAACGCGCCATCGAAGAGCCGTTGCGCGTAATTACTGCCAATGCAGGTTTGGAAGGTTCGGTGATAGTGAATAAAGTAAAAGAAGGCAAAAAGAACTTCGGTTTCAATGCCCGCACCGAACAATACGAAGACTTACTAAAAGCTGGTGTTATTGACCCCACCAAAGTAACACGCATCGCTTTGGAAAATGCCGCTTCTATTGCCAGTATGTTGCTTACCACCGAAGCTGTTATTGTAGAAAAACCGAAAGAAGAAAAAGGTATGCCACCGATGCCCGGCGGCGGAATGGATATGATGTAATTTTTTAAAATCAGGCGGGACATTTTTCATTTTTTTTGTAAAAAAATAAAATGAATACTGCTCGTGTTTGATGAAGTCAAGCATCTGAAATCTTGTATTTCAGATGCTTGACTTTTTTGTTTCATAATACATCAAAATAGATTTTTGCTGATTCCTTTTATGACGATATTTCGTATTGTTTTTTATTACAAATAATTAAAAATCAATATTTTATAACTAATAAATTGTGCGATTTTATCAATCAAAAGGGAATAATATATTTGATACAGAGAATATAAATAATACCATTAAAATATCTATTTGGCATAGTTATTTTACTAATTCAATTCCATTTAAAGTGGCTTATATTAGCAATAATATCAGCCACATCATTACAAAACAGAAGATTTTACACACTGTGTCATTTAGATATTTATTTGGTATAAATTCTTCTGTAACGGATAAAACGAAAAAAACCCACACTACTTTTTAGGGCAGTATGGGTTTGCTCTTTTCTTATGTATTTGAATAGCGTTTAAAAATCATCATCTAAAGTAAATACTTGCTCTTCGGGTTTAGAGCCTACTTTAGCTTTTTTGTATTCGCTTACGCGTTTTTCAAAGAAATTTGTCTTTCCTGTCAAATTAATCATATCCATAAACGGAAAGGGATTAGCGGTATGATATACTTTTTGGTGTCCCAAAGCTATGAGCAGACGGTCGGCAATAAACTCAATGTATTGGCACATCAGGTCGGCGTTCATACCTATCAACGACACCGGCAGGGCATCGCTTACAAATTCTTTTTCAAACAAAACCGCTTCTTTGATAATCGCCTCTACTTCGGAAGTAGGCAGTTTTTCCTGCAACATAGAATACAGCAAACAGGCAAAATCGCAGTGCAGCCCCTCATCGCGGCTAATAAATTCATTGCTTGTAGCCAAACCGGGCATTAAGCCTTTGCTTTTGAGCCAAAAAATAGAACAAAAACTACCCGAAAAGAAAATGCCTTCTACGGCAGCAAATGCCACCAAACGATGCGCAAAACTCGGTGCTTCCTCTATCCAGTGCAACGCCCATTTTCCTTTTTTAGCTACACAGGGCAAATTTTGCAGGGCATTGAATAAATAATCTTTTTCTTGCGGATTTTTGATGTAGGTATCTATGAGCAGGCTGTACATTTCGGCGTGAATGTTTTCGATGGCAATTTGAAAACCGTAAAAACAACGCGCTTCGGGAATTTTTACGTCTTGCATAAAATTCACCACCAAATTCTCATTCACGATACCATCGCTGGCTGCAAAAAAAGCGAGTACATGTTTGATAAAATGCCGTTCATCTTCCGATAGCTTTTCCCAGTCGCTGAGGTCTTGATTGAGGTCAATTTCTTCGGCTACCCAAAATACCTCCACCGCTTGTTTGTACATTTTCCAAATGGCATCGTATTGTATAGGAAACAGCACAAAACGGCTTTTTTCTTCCGACAGAATGGCTTCTGTTTGTTGTGAGTGTAACATAATTAGTGTTTCATATATTCAATGGCTAAGATAAGCACGTTCAGCTTATTGCCTGTGAATAATTATCCACATAATGTGCATAACGCAATATTTGCAAGCAACACAATATCAAGTATTTAAATGATTTTGATACCTGAAAATACGTTAATCTGACAATAAAAGACCTGATTATAAAAGGAAAAAATGTAAAACTTTTTTATACCTCAAAAGATTTTTTTAAGGCTTCCCACAAGAGGGCTTTTTGTAAAGCGGGCAAAGCATCGGTAATGATAATGCCGCTGTTGGCTATGGCATAAAAATGATAAGGTATCAATTCGGCGGCAATATTGAATTGTTGCGGCGCAGCCCCCATACTTACCAAGCACTGGAATTTGCTCTGTTGTTGTAAAGCATAAAAAGAAATGCTTTGTGCATCGGTTTTGTATAAAATGGCGGTGTCGTGTGCCTCTATTTTAAGGGCTGAACTCATCTTTTTCAACATTTCTGTTTGCGCCACAGTGGTATCTTCTTTGCTTTGCGCCAACACTATCAGCAAACGGCACTGCTGCACCGCTTCGTGGTTCAAGTTGTACAGGGCGGGGGCTTCGTCATTGAACCAAGAGAGGGTATCGGGCAAAAAATATTTATAATATTGTGGCGAAAAAGCATAAATATCATTCATCACGACAGGGCTGTTTTTTTTAAAAAAAATCCTACAACACTACAAATTTAGTTTGAATAATGCTAAAATCACCTTCTAATTGTACGATATACAAACCACTTGCTAAAGCGGCAGCAGTAAATTGGTGTACATAAGGAGCATCAGGAGCTATATGCGACAGCGTCTCCGACTGCAATACAGCACCATTTACATTAAAAATACTCAACACCGCCTGCCGCACATATTGCCGGCTTTCGATGCGAATGGGGATAGTGCCTGCTGTTATGAGCGTGGGCAACTCCAAATGCACACCGCCCGCACTCAAGTCGGGCAGTGCCGAAATACAATCAATTATGCCCACATCGGCGTAGTTGGTGCAGGGCGGGGTCATATTATCGTTGTCAAATATATCAAATTCGTAATCGGTTACGCCATCGGCTAAAAAAGGACCCAAAGAAACCGGCAAATCGGCGTAGTTGTAAGTGCCGTAATTGTTGCCGTTTCCTACCACCACAAACGATGCTCCGTTGTTTTGGGCTTCTATGTCAATAATCACATTAAAAAACCCCTGCTCCGTACAAGGTGTAGCTTCTGCACTCACGCTGCTGATGGTGCAGGCTGTTTCTTCGCACAATACCGTTTCCAAACTAATATAACTGAAACAACTGCTGCTGCCAATATCCTGCACCTGAAAACCATATACCGTAGTGCCGTCGCCCTGCAAACCGCTAATGGTGAGCGGCAAATCGTTGTAGGAGTGTACGGTGCTGGTTTGGGTAACTCCATTGAGCAACTGAAATGTATCGCCCGCCGGATTGACGGCTGTAAAATTGAGCACTGCCGAAAATGTTCCGTCAGGAGCGCAAGGCTGCGGCGTAACAGACATATTTTGTATGAGGCAGTTTCCGCAATTGACGGCTTCGAGTGTAAGAGTTTCGTTGCAGTCGGGTTTGTCGGTATCCTGTACCAAAAATTCGTAGTCGGTGATACCGTCCCCTATCAAATTATTAATGGTAATCGGCAAATCGGCGTAGAAGAAAGTGCCTTTGGAAACACCGTTGAGCAGCAGTTCAAACTTGCCACTGTTGCCCGGATTTTGTACCGTAAAAAACAGGGTTGCCGAATATTCTCCGAATAAATTACAAGCACTCGCCGTCACGCTCGCGGTGTTGTATTGGCAAGCCGTAATAGGGCAAAATACAACACCTATTTCTGCACTTGCCGTGCAGGTATCATTGGCAAGGTCTTGTGCCGAAAAACTATAAATCGTGACACCGTCGCCTACCAAATCATTAATTTGAACAGGTAAAGTCGCATAAGCGTAAGTTCCATATACAGTGCCGTTGCCGCTCAATACAAAAGAATCACTGACGGCGGCGGCATCGTAGCTCATATCTATATTTACATCAAAAGTACCGTTTTCGCTGCAAGCAGAAGCGATGGCACTGAAATTATCCAAACAATTGGTTTGAGCAGATACACCTGCGGTACTTGCCAAAAATATTGCCCAAAGCAAGAGCGTATTACGAAAAAGGAAATTTATGTTCATGGTATAATAAAGCAGTATAAAAAATTTAATTGTGCAAAACTAAAACGTTTATTCAACAAAAATCTTACCATTTTAAATGAAAAATAAAGAAGTAATGCTGTTGTATAATACAAAAAAACACAAACCATACCTTATAGAACAAAAAGCGAGGTTTGTCGCTGGAATGATGCGGGCTAAATTAGGTCGTCACATTTAAAAACAATACTTTTGCAACATCGGCTGTTTTTGATAAAAAAATATGGTATTTTCACAGTTGCCGCAACCAACCGAATACAAACAATTTATTGCAATTTATTTTACAATTCTTATTAAAGAAAGCGCGAGTTGAACATAAAAGCATTTATCAAAAAAACGGATACCTACCTAAAATACGGTGTTCTGTTGTTCTTTGTGCTGTTTTGGTGCAGCAGCAATACATTGATGGCGCAGGAGCGAGACGGCTCTTTGTGGGCGGGCGGTGAAATTAATTACAACTTTAACAAAAAATGGCGTTTTAATACCGAAATAGAAGCCCGTTTCAGCGATACCGCTACCCATTTTCAGTCGGTGTATATAGAACCCGCCTTTCGCTACAAACTCACCAAAACGTGGCGGTTAGATGCCTCCTATCGCTATGTATATCGCAGCAGCCTCAAGCACAGTCAGCGAGTAGGCGTAGGCATTGGCAAAGGTTGGAAAATCAACAAACACTGGCAAGTGCAGCACCGCTTGCGTTATCAGCGCGATTTTATCAGCGACCCCTCCAAAAACGACATTGAACAAAGTTTGCGGCTCAACACGAATATAGATTATGAACGACACCCCCGACTGACACCGAATATCGGCGGCGAAGTTTTTTATGCTTTAGACCGTAAATTTCAAAAGATATATCGCTATCGCGGCTGGGGCAGCCTTAGCATGAAATTAAGCAAACAATGGGATTGTCGCTTGCGCTATATGTATCAAAATGATTTTAGGAAAGACGACAAAGAAAAATGCGAAATAGACCATATTGTAGAAGCGTTTTTTTCGTTGAATTTATGATTTTTGCAACTTTTCCGCTTCACTCTTTATTGTTAAGAAAAAAAATATCATTTAATCAAAGGTATGGACACTATCAGACAACAGCAGGTAGCAAAATTAGTGCAGCAGGCACTGAGCGAAGTTTTTCAGAAAGAAGGATTTAATCTATACGGCAGAGCTTTGGTGAGCATCAGTGGGGTGCGTGTTACAGCCGATTTGCTCATTGCACGGGTGTATCTGAGCGTTTTCAACAGCGACAACAACAGTGCTATTTTTGTTCATATTAATCGCCAACGCTCTGCTTTGCGGCACGCCGTGGGTATAAAAATACGCAACAAAGTACGCCGTATTCCCGAATTGGAGTTTTTCTCTGACCATTCTTTGGACGAAGTATTTCGTTTGGAAAAATTATTTGAAGACCTTAACAAAACTCCCCATTCGGGCGGCGACAATGCCGATAAGGAATCTTGAAATTAGCATTTAAAATAGCAAAGCGGTATCTTATTGCCAAAAAATCCACCAATGCCATTAATATCATCGCCGGAATTTCGCTGGCGGGTATGTGCATCGGTGCTATGGCATTGATATTGGTATTGTCGGCGTTCAACGGTTTTGAGGATTTGGTGGTGCAATTATACGCCACCTTTAATCCGGGACATCAAAGCGAGCAGCCGCACCGGAAAAGTATTTGTATTGCCGCCGGAGCGCATCAATGCTCTCAAAAACATAGAAGGTGTGGCGGCGGTGTCGCATACGCTGGAGGAGTTGGCGATATTAAAATACGGTGAGCGGCGCAGTGTTGCCACCATCAAAGGAGTTGATGCTCATTTTGAGGCGGTGTCGGGTGTGGATACTTCTATGCGAGCCGGTGATTTTGTTTTGCAATACGACAGCGCGCAATTTGCCGTATTGGGCTGGGGCATTGAGTACGAATTGGGCGTAGAACTCAACAACCCTTTTGAGCGACTGCAAGTGTTTATGCCCAAGCGCGGAGCCAAAGCCGCCGTCAATCCCGACAATGTGTTCAATGTGCGCAGCATTATGCCGGCAGGTGTGTTTAGCGTACAGGAAGAATTTGACCGCAAATATGTATTTGTGCCCATTTCCTTTGCCCGCGATTTGATGCAATATAATGGAGAAGAGACGAGTTTTTTGGAAATAGCTTTGCAGGATAATGCCAACAGCGACCAAGTACAAGCTGCTATTCAGGCGGTGTTGGGCGATGATTTTGTAGTAAAAAACCGCTATCAGCAAGATGAATTTTTGTATAAAGTGATGCAAACCGAAAAATGGGCAGTGTATTTTATTCTCACACTTATTTTGATATTGGCATCTTTTAACATTATCGGCTCGCTGTCTATGCTGGCAATAGAAAAGAAAAAAGATGTAGGTATTTTGCGGGCGATGGGCAGCACTTTAACGCTTATACGCAATATTTTTCTGGCAGAAGGTTTTTTGTTGTGTTTGAGTGGCGGCTTATTGGGTATGCTTATGGCGTGGATATTGTGCGTGGCGCAGCAGCGTTTTGGATTTATCAAAATAGGCGGCGACAATTTTCTCGTAGATGCCTATCCTGTGAGTTTGCGGCTCGGCGATTTTGTGTTGGTATTTGCCACTTTGGTCGTCATTGCGATAGCGGCATCGCTGTATCCTGCACTCAAAGCCGCCCGCCAAAGCAACGCAATTTTGGAGAAGTAGGAGGTTTTTTAGGGAAAATTATATACTATTTTGCCGCTTGCCACCACCGAAGTCCCTTTTTTGAGTTGCACGATATACACACCACTTAGCCAGTTTTCGGTGTGCAGCAGCATTTCCGAAGTGTCGGGCGGTAGCGTTTGCTCGCTTACCAAAGTGCCAACTGCGGTATAAACGCTCAAACGCAATAAGCCGTCCTTGTTGTCGGGGTGCATTGGCTGCCATTGCAAACGACAAGCACCCTGCGCCACCGGATTGGGAACTGCTTGCAACAACTGCAACTTCGCGGGTGCCGCCGCCTCAAAAATTGCACTGTAAGTAGTGGCACTGTAAAGGCTCAAACCGCCGCGATAGTTGCCCACTGCCAATTCGGTTTTTCCGTCTTCGTTGAGGTCGGCAAAGGCAGGAGCAGTGTATAAGCCGTCATATACATCGGTGAGGTTATCGTCTTTTTGGGTAAAAACGGCAGTGGTGGGGTCGCCTTCAATGCCCGTAAACCAAAAAACTTGCCCGTTTTCAGAGCCTACTATCAAATCGGCATAGGTGTCATTATCCAAATCCAACACAGCCGGCATCGCATAGCCCGTACCCGATTCGGCGCGTACATCTACTTGCCCCCAAAAAGTATTTACCACCGTAAATGCAGGCTGCTGGGCAGTGCCACTATTGACGTAATAATTGAGTTTTCCCAATTTTTCGCCTATAATCAAATCTTTCAAACCATCGCCGTTTACATCATAGAGGCAGGGCGCACTGTTTTGCCCTACATCAATGCCCTGATAACCAAATACCGGCGTTTCAAAATAGGGTGCAGTATTGGGGGGGGCGGTATTTTTCATCAGCAGCAACATACCGTTGAGGCTGCTTTGGCTCGGCATATTAGAGCCGCCGCAGCCCAACAATAAATCGGTGTCGCCATCACTGTCTATATCGCCGAAGTGCGGCACCAAGCTAAATAAATTGTATTGTTTCAGGTTGAGCCAATCGTCGCTGATCCATTGAAATTTCGGAGTGCCAAGCGTTCCGGTATTTTCGTATAAAGTGAGCGAAGCACTCATCACCGAAGAAACAGGCGAAGCCGAAGTACCGTAATTACCCATTACCAAATCCTGTAAGCCATCGTTGTTGTAATCCACAAAAGCCGGAAAAGCCCCGCGCCCTACATCAATGCTTTGTTCGCTCAAAAAACGGTCGGTGGAATACTGAAAGACGGCGTTTTGAGGAGTACCCTGATTGAGATAGAGCCACGAACAGCGCAAATGGTCGGCGAGGCTGCGCGAGTTGGGGGCAGCGAGCAAATCCTGCAAACCATCGTTATTGACATCGGCAGCAAAAGCCGCCGGAAAACTCGTTACCTCCATCGGTACAGAATTTGACGGAAAAGTCGTGTCTTGCGATACTATCAGGGCATCGGCGGCAGTGCCGCCATTGAGGGCGAGCAGCAGATTATTAAAACTCACATCGCCCAAAATCAGTTCTTTGTCGCCGTCATTGTCAAAATCTGCCGTCATCAGCGTAGAACCCGGGTGGCGGGTGGCATCGGCGGGCGTATTTTTTTTGCCGCTGCACTCGGCATTGAGTTCCAAAGAAGTGTTGATACCGCTTTCGTAGAATTTTCCCCAGCAGGCATCTGCTTTTATGAGGTTAAATGCGCCGCAGGTGCTTGTTTCGTTGCGCAGCCACCACGCATAGCCGCCCGCCGGATTAAAAGTGAGCACATCTATATACCCGTCTCCGTCAATATCATCAATGGCGGGCAAATCGGTGGGAGCAATGGGCAGCAATACATTTTGATTATATAATAGCTGGTCTTTGTCGAGTTCAAAATGCAGTTGATTATCCACCCACATACCTTTGTAGCAGCCGAGTGTTTCGTAGCGCGAAGTAAAAATATCCGGTACCTCGTCACAATTATAATCACGCAGCAAAGCCCAGTTTTGTAATGCCGGAAAATATGCGGCATATTGCGGCGAATAGGTATAGCTGATGGTATTGGGAATATTGTCGTTGATAAAAGTAAAAATACGATGGTCGTAGCGGTCGAAGATGCACAAATCCGTGATGTTGTCGTGGTTGAGGTCGGCGGCAGAAAATTGGGGATTGTTCAGCCCGCCGAGCCACGCATAGCGCAGGGGCTGTCCGTCTTTTTCAACACTGATATTGGTATCCGCTACAAATTGAATTTGTGCTTGTGCGGCGGCGGCAGCCATCGTCAAATATATAAATAAATAAAAATATTTCATTTGAAAAAAATAAGACAAAAACCTGATGATAATGTGGTGAAATTTTAATGATATACTCCTGCTTTTTTTATTCAATATAGCTTTGTCCTTTTTTGTATGATACAATAAAGTTCCTGTTTCTATTTTTTTGGGTTTGTGTTTTCCGGCAAAAATGTATAATAGCCATTCTATATCTCAAAGATAGTATTTTCAGGTTTTATTTTTTCCTGTACTCCTTTCAGTGCGGCATTATTTTGATAAAAAAACACATTTTTAGGGCGATTTTATTTTTTTTCACTGCGATAAAAACTCAAAAATATCCTTTTGCTTCCTATCTATGCTTCGGTGTAAATTTCGTACTTTTGCATTCAAATTTTTATTTAGCATAAAATATGGCAGCAACCGAACAATTATTGGACAAATTCAAAAATAAAAAACCCTTAATTGTATTTGAATGGAACGACAGCGAAACCGAAGCGCAAGGGTGGGTAGTTATTAACTCCTTGCGAGGCGGGGCAGCGGGCGGCGGTACGCGATAGCGGCAGGGTTTAGACCGCCACGAAGTGGAGTCGCTGGCGAAAGTGATGGAAATTAAATTTACCGTATCCGGTCCTTCTATCGGCGGCGCAAAATCGGGTATCAACTTCAATCCCGCCGACCCGCGCCGCGATGGGGTGCTGCGCCGTTGGTATGCTGCCGTATTTCCTTTGCTCAAAAACTACTACGGCACCGGCGGCGACCTCAATATTGACGAACTCAAAGATGTTATTCCTGTTACCGAAGATTTGGGATTGTGGCATCCGCAAGAGGGCATCGTGAACGGTCATTTTCACGCCGTAAAAAGCTCTAAAATTCACCGCATCGGGCAGTTGCGCCTCGGCGTTTCCAAAAAACTGGAAGACCCCACATTTACGCCCGACATCAGCCGAAAATTCACCGTTGCCGATATGATTACAGGCTACGGCGTGGCGGAGTCGGTGCGGCATTATTACGACATTTACCACCAAAGCACCTTGCAAGGCAAACGTGCCATTGTGCAGGGATTTGGTAATGTGGCGGGTGCGGCTGCTTATTATCTCGCTCAGGAGGGCGTGCGCATCGTGGGCATTATTGACCGCGCCGGTGTATTGATAGATACGCAGGGTTTAGATTTTTCCGCTGTTCGTCAGTTGTTGCTCCAACGCGAACACAATAAACTTCAAGCCGACCATTTATTGCCTTTTGAAGAGGGCAACCAACAAATTTGGGATACAGAAAGCGATATTTTTATTCCGGCGGCGGCTTCGCGTTTGGTGCATCGCAGCCACATGGAACGCCTCCTCAACAAAGGATTGCAGTGTGTGGCAGCAGGGGCGAATGTTCCTTTTGCCGACCAAGATTTGTTTTTCGGTGAAACGGCACGCTGGGTAGATGAGCGTTGTAGTTTAATTCCCGATTTTGTTGCTAATTGCGGAATGGCGCGTGTATTTGCTTATCTGATGAGCAACAAAGATGTAGAAATCAGCGATGAGGCTATTTTTGGCGATGTATCGCGCACTATTCGCAATGCTTTATTTGAGGTGTATAAACGCAGCACTTCCAAGCAGCATATCACACTCAACGCACTCACACATTCTTTGTCGCAGTTGGTATAAAAAGCGGCGATGGGTTGCCGACTCAACGATATTTTACCCGCAAATGAAATTTACTTTTTAGTTGGGTTTTGAGTACTTTTTTGATGTTTTTTAAATCTTTGAACGACAAATCGCAGTTGCTGAATTGTCCGGCATCTATTTTTTGCTGAATAATGTTTTCCACCAAATTTTCAATGTCTTGTTCCGAAGGATTGGAGAGGCTCATAGAGGCGGCATCTAAGGAGTCGGCAATCATAACGAGGGCGGTTTCTTTGGAGTAGGGCAGGGGACCCGGATAGCGGAACTCTACTTCATCAATAAAGTCGTTGGGGTGGAGATGTCGGTATTTTTCCATAAATACACCAATGATGGTAGTGCCATGGTGGGTGCGTATAAAATCAATAATAACATTGGGCAGGCGATGTTTTTTGGCTATCTCAATTCCTTTGGTCACATGTTGCACAATAATGCGCACACTTTCCAAAGGGCTTAATTCATCGTGCGGGTTAAAAGAACCGGTTTGGTTTTCGATAAAATATTGGGGTTTTTCCATTTTGCCAATGTCGTGATACAAAGCACCTACTTTTACGAGCAGTGTATTGCTGCCAATAACACCGGCGGCGGCTTCCGCCAAATTTGCCACCTGATACGAATGCCAAAATGTACCCGGAGCTTTTTCGTTGAGTTCTTGGAGCAAGGGATTTTGCAGATGCGTCAGTTCTATCAGGCGCGTATTAGATACAAACCCGAACAATCTCTCTATCAGTGGAATCAGAGGATATGCCAAAAGAGTGAGCAAAGAATTGAGTATCAACGCCAATAAAATTTGCCAATCCAAACTATCAAGTGAGCCGCTTTGGATAAAAGAAAGAGCCACAAAACCGGCTAAGTAGGTTATCATTACCCAAAATACAGACAGAAAAAAATCCGACCAATAAAAGGTACTCACTGTGGCAAAAATAGCCACCAAACCTACCGTGAATTGCAAAAATAGAAATTCAAAGCCTACGGGGATCATAAAATTACTCAATAGCAGCAGAATCACATACACATACAAAGTCATCTGATTGCCGAAAAAAGTGCGCAAAACAATAGGAATAATCGCAAATGGAATAATATACAAATACATATTATTGTCCAAAGCTACTACTGCTTTTATCAACAATAAAAAACCTATTATCAACAAAAAAATAAACCCTAATTGCCGGTAATCATTAAAAGTTTCGTTTCGGAAAAGATTCAAATACACTAAGAATAAAGTTATTAAAATGCTCACCAACAAAAAATATCCGATATTTATTAAATTAAAATTGACATCTTCGTTGAGTTGATTAAAATAGTTTTTGCGCAGCGAATTGAGTTTTGTAAATACTTCATCACTGATGATGGCTCCTTGCCCTACGACCAAATCCCCTTTTTTTACGATGCCCTGTGTGAGCGAAACCCTATCAAGGGCAGCATTTAAAAAACGCTCACTTACATTTTTATCATACATAATATTGGGGTGCAGATGCTCGCGCAACAAGGGTTTTAAAAAATCAGCCTGTCGCGGTTTTAATTTTTCCAATTGTGTTTGCAGCACATCATTCAACTGCTCTAGGGTGTAATAATCGCTTATCACATGGGTTTGTGCCACATTAAAATTAAGTACTTGAATGGAGTCGGTATTGTTGTAGGAATCGCGCAAAAGGGGAACAATGGAAGTATCTTTGCCCGAAAGTAATGTGAGCTTATAGAGAAAATTTTCCTGAAATTCCTGAATATGAACGGATAATAAGTTCCTGTTCAGGCGATAAAATGGAACAAAGTTTTGGCGTATCCGCTCTTGGTCTGCTTCTAAAGTTTCTTTGGTTTTTTCGAGTGCGTAATCAAAAGGTGCGTACAAATTGTTGTATTTCCAGGTTCTGTTGCGTTCATAATCGTAACGAAAATTGCTGCGCGGAAACAACAACGACAGAATAATAACGGTAATTCCTACTAATAAATAGCGAAAAATAGCGACATGTTGGTTCACTGACCAAGTGAACATTCGCTTTATATAAAACTGCACTCCATGCATCGGCATCAAAAATATATACTTATCAGCACAATATTAATACAATTGTACGGATTTATCGGTTCTTGTTTTTTTTTGTAAAATTAATTTTTATGAGTATATCAAAGACTTCAAATTGGTAAATTCCCACAAACCTGCCGCGCCGAGTTCTTTGCCGTAGCCCGATTTTTTTACGCCGCCAAAAGGTATTTCTGGATAGGATTGCACCATACGATTGATGCCCACTGTTCCGGTTTGTATTTTTTTTGCGAATAATTTTCCGCGCTCCATATCGCTCGTCCACACACTTGCGCCCAAGCCATACTCCGAAGTATTTGTAAGTTCCAGTGCGTGTTGCTCATCGCGTGCGCGGCTGCTGCAAAATACCGGCGCAAATACTTCTTCGCAAAATACGGGCATTTTTTCTATTACATCGGTGAGCAATGTGGGCGGATACAGGAGCGAATTTTTTTCAACAACGCCGCTGCTTCGCAGGGTAGCACCCAACTCCAGCGAAGCCTCTACTTGTTTTTGGGCGGTAAGCACCAAATCGCGGCGTGCCAGCGGACCTATTTCTGTGGCTTTGTCCATAGGGTCGCCCATTTTCAATTTTTTCATCTCTGCCCATACCAATTCTTCAAAAGTGTCGGCGATACTTTCGGCAACAATGAAACGTTTGGCGGCAATGCAACTTTGTCCCGAATTAATCATGCGCGAGCGCACGGCAATTTTTGCTGCTTCTTTCAAAGGTGCATCTGCCAGCACCACAAAGGCATCACTGCCGCCGAGTTCCAGCACTGTTTTTTTGATATGTTTGCCGGCTGTTTGTGCCACTTTTGCGCCACCTGCCACGCTGCCCGTAAATGCTACACCCTGCACACGCGCATCACTTATCATTACGGCGGTTTTTTCGTGGTCGGCAAATACATTCTGAAAAATCCCCTCCGCAAAAAATGCTTCTTTGAAAGCCGTCTCTATGGCTAAGGCGCATTGCGGTACATTGGGAGCGTGCTTCAGCACTACGGCATTGCCCACCAATGTAGCACCCACCGCACAACGAAATACCTGCCAGAAAGGAAAATTCCAAGGCATAATGCACAGCACCACGCCCAAAGGCACAGGTTGTAAAACGGCAGTGCCGCCGTCCGGCAGTTGGGTTTCTTCTTTGCTCAATAAGGCTTCGCCTTTTTCGGTATAATAGCGACACAAAGCGGCGCATTTTTCTATTTCTGCTACGGATTGTGTGATGGGCTTTCCCATTTCGGCGGTTATGAGTGCGGCATAGCTATTTTTGTTTTTCTCCAATACTTCTGCTAAATATTGTAGTCGTTTCAATCGTACCGACAGCGTTGCCGTGCGGTTGATATGATAAGCATCTTGGGCTTTTGACAACACATTTTCTATATGGCGCAAGTGGGCGGCAGAGTAGGTTTCGAGCAATTCTCCGGTGTAGGGATTGCGGCTTTCAAAAGTTGGCATACAAGAAAATGTTTAAAGAATATCAGAATAAAAAAAGCAAAGCACAAATTTACAATAAATCAGCCACAAACATTTTGAAAAAAGACAAAACAAATATAATTGCAATGTGTTTGTGTGATAAATGTATAAAATATTGATAATTAATTTTTTATTATAAAAAAATGCTTTGCAATAATTTTATGAATGATATACTCAGGAGTTGTTTTGAAAGCGCGGGTGATATTGCAAAAGGGTTTTGCGCAAATGTTGGTTGCTCACATGCGAATAAATTTCGGTGCTGGTGATAGATTCGTGTCCGAGCATATCCTGTATGGCACGCAAATCGGCTCCGCCTTCGTAGAGGTGGGTAGCAAAAGAGTGGCGCAAGGTGTGCGGGCTGATGTTTTTTTTGATGCCTGCCGCCGCCGCCAAATCTTTGATAATATTGAATACGCTGATGCGGCTGAGTGATTTTCCGAAGCGGTTGAGCAGCACCATATCCTGAAAAGCAGGCTGAATGGGCAAAGCACTGCGCACTTCGGCAATGTAGCAGCGCAGGTGCATAATAGCGGTATCATTGATGGGTACTAATCGCTCTTTGTTGCCTTTGCCCTGTACTTTCAAAAAACCGATGTCTAAGTATAAATTTGACAGGCGTAGCCCGCACAATTCGCTCACGCGCAAGCCGCAGCCGTAGAGCACCTCAATAATAGCGCGGTTGCGTTGCCCTTCGGGGCTGCTGTGGTCAATGGCGGCACACATACGCTCTATTTCTTTGAGGGTGAGATACTCGGGTATGGTTTTGCTCATTTTGGGAGCTTCGAGCAATTCGGTGGGGTTTCCTTTTGGCAGCATATTTTCAATATCTAAATAACGATAAAATGCTTTGATACCCGAAATAACACGCGCTTGCGAGCGCGTACTGATGCCTGATTCTGCCAAATGTGTAATGAACAACTCCAACTCCTCTAATGTAAATTGCACCGCACTCAAAGGAGGCTCTTGCTGTTCGGCATATTGCCGCAATTTGAAAATATCATCAAGATAAGCCTCAACAGAGTGCTTTGACAAGCCTTTTTCTAACTGCAAAAAATTTTTAAAACCATTGATGATATCTTGCCACATGGAGGTGTGTTTTTTTATAATCAAACGTATAAGGTTTGTTTTTTGAATAAACCTTATACGTTTGGTCTTTATAGAGTTGATGAATTATTTATCGCCATAGCTGTGTATTTCGGCGATGATGTCGGCGTATTTTTCCAAAATAACTTTTCGTTTGGCTTTCATCGTAGCTGTGAGTTCGCCGTTGTCTATCGTCCATTCTTTGGGCAAGAGTTTAAAGCGTTTTACCTGCTCCACTTTGTTAAACAAAGGATTGTAGCCGTTGATAATTTCCTGATATTTGGCAAGTACGGCGGGTTGCTGAATCATTTCTTCTATGGATTGTGTGGGGAGTTTGTGCTCTTTGCAGAAGTTGGTGAGTGCATCGCGTCCGGGCACTATGAGCGCACCAACATATTTTTGGTCGTTGCCCGTAATCATCACTTGCTCAATAAAAGGCGATTCGGCTAATTTATTTTCAATGGGTTGCGGAGCTACATATTTGCCGCCCGATGTTTTGAACAACTGCTTGATGCGGTCGGTGATGCGCAAATACTTGCCGTCCACCCATTCGCCTACATCACCGGTATGAAACCACCCTTCGGCATCAATTACTTCGGCGGTGGCATCAGGACGTTTGTAGTAGCCTTTCATAATATTAGCTCCGCGTGCCAGAATTTCATTGTTTTGCGGGTCTAATTTTACTTCCACGCCGGGTACAGGTTGCCCCACACTGCCGATGAGGTAGCTGTCTTCACCAAAGCGGCTGAAAGTGAGTACGGGCGATGTTTCGGTAAGCCCGTAGCCCTGCCGCACCGCAATGCCCGCCGCATTAAACACGCGCTCCAAGCGGCTTTGCAAAGCCGATGCACCGCGTATATATACCTACAATATTGCCGCCTAGGGGCTTCTTTCCATTTGCTGAAAACGAGCTTGCGGGCAATACTTAATTGTAATTGATACAATGCGCTTTTTCCTTTTACATCGTATTCCAAACCGAGTTCTATCGCCCAGTCAAAGAGTTTTTTCTTGATACCGGTGAGTTCGTCTCCTTTTGCTATGATTTTATCATAAACTTTCTCTAGAGACGCGGAACAGTGGTAAAAAGTGCGGTTTTACTTCTTTGAGATTCTCGCCTATGGTTTCCATGCTTTCGGCATAATACACCGAGCAGCCGTTGGCGATATAAGTATAAACTACCATGCGCTCAAAAATGTGACACAGGGGCAAAAAACTCAGCGCACGCACCGAACTGTCAAGCGGCAAAATCGGCGGCATCACCGAGTTCACATTGCTCACAATATTACTGTGGGTGAGCATTACGCCTTTCGGAACGCCCGTAGTGCCTGAAGTATAAATAATAGTTGCCAAATCATCGGGCTGTATAGTTTTTTTGATAGAATCTACATCATGGTAGGGTCAAATTCATTCCCATACTTTGAATTTCTGTCCAATGTTTTACATTGTCAATTTTTTCAAAACTGTAAAATACCACCCAAAGTAGCGACATCATCTTTAACGGATTTACTTTTTGGTACAGTTGTTCATCATTTACAAAAGCTAATTTTACTTCGGCATCGTTGAATATAAAGCGATAT